>JANWHZ010000024.1 GCA_025450135.1 Candidatus Saccharimonadales bacterium | reverse complement strand
ATGAGCGCTGCGAGTTCCGAGCATCTTGGAAATGCTTATTCGGGTTAATCGCGATCAGGGTAATCGCGAGCAAGATTGCCAAGATACCAATAACGACAAGTACCTCAATAAGCGTGAAGCCGCGCTGGGACGACATCTTTCTAGCCTGTAGTTTCATTGTGTTTCCGCACCCTTTTAAATTATGTATGCTTGTATCATCCTAAACATAAGCGGTATTGTCAACAACGAAAGCCTTGGGTGCGCCCTTGGGCGAGTTACGCCGGCACCACGTCTTGGAAGTTGGCTTGCTTTTCAGTTGCCCCGTCCCGCAGGATACGCTCAGCGGCAGCACTTAATGTCCGTTCGGTATCGGCAAGGTTATAGGCGGCAATGGGCGTAAT
Organism: Candidatus Saccharimonadales bacterium; assembly: GCA_025450135.1. Classification (GTDB taxonomy): domain Bacteria; phylum Patescibacteriota; class Saccharimonadia; order Saccharimonadales; family UBA4665; genus JANWHZ01. The sequence goes on along the minus strand of JANWHZ010000024.1, from coordinate 39,365 downwards.
GGCACTGATGCTGCTGACGCCGGTGGCGCGGAGTGCGTCAGCCACCGCTTCATAGAGCGCCGCATTGGTAGCAAAGAGGCGAAGCTCTGATCCCGTCTCGATACCAACACACGCCCGCTGGCCAGCCGCGAACGGCATCGCCTGCAAAAAGCCATCAAGTAGCTTATCCGGCTGCCCGCTCTGGTCGAGCTTGATGGCCTTCTCAAATACCACACTGTAATCGAGTACCAGCAGCACTCGCTTGCCATGCAGCCCGTTAGCCGTAAAGAACTGCTGGCAGGTATCTACCAGCTTGGTGCGGTTTTGGACTTCGAGATTATGAGTCAGGTCGTCGGTCAGAGCAAATTTAGCCGGCTTGATTCGCCGTCCGGCAACTAAGATGCCATTGCGCTGCATAAAAACGATGATGTTTGGCTTGAATATCATTAGGGGGTCTCGTCCCAGCTCGTCAAGGTTATAACGCCGCCTGTTGTGGTCGCGTCCGCAGTAATCGTTCGGACCGTACTGCCCGCACGACCAGCGGACGTGATCGTTACCGGATTCGTACCGCTTATGGTTATTGTAGCAGTACCGTTACTGAGTGACATCGTCTCGCCCGGATAGGTATTGTCTCGTTCTAGGCGTAGCAGTGCGTTTTCGACCCCAGCTTGGGCGTTCTGGAGTGCTTGTTCGCCCTGCTGGTAGGTCGTATCGCTCTGGGTATTTACAATGACCACGATCGTTGCGGTAAGGGTAAGGGTCATCGCTAGCATCATGAAGATCAGCAGGGCGACGACGGTCTGGCCGGCACTACGGGCTGGGCGGTTCATCTAAGTCCCTCAGTACTGGTATACGTCTGGGTGTCACTGCCGCTGGTATGTGTCACAGTGCTCGTGAGTGTAAAGCTATAGCGGATAGTCTCTTTGCCGCCACTGGTACCTAAGGCTTGGAAACTAAGGTTGGATACCGTGGTGCCGTTACTATTGAGATTGTCGCTGCCGCTGCCGTCGGTCAGCTGAAGGCTATCGCCGCTCAGCGCATAGGTATACGACGTGCCGCTTATGGTCAGTGTCAGACTGGAGTCGCTCGCACCAAGCGAACCGGGAGTAGTCACTGCCGAGGCGCGGGCGATGTCGTAACTGAGCCGAGCCATAAGGAATCTACCGTCGGTCATTACGGCTGAATAGCCCTCGGAGCTGCCTTGGATGTCGATCGCGGACGTCAACAAGGTGGTGAGGATGAGCAGGAAACCCGCCAGTAAGGCCATCACAATCAAGGCTTCCACCAGCGTGAACCCTCGACTCCGGGCAGTAGGTGTTAAAACGTATCTCATAATGAGTAATCTATCGTTACGTCATCAATAACTGGTACGCTCATGGTTCCCGTTGCTGTGAGCGTTGCCTTATACCGGAAGTAGCGACCATCTGCCGCGCTGAGGGGAATAGCACCAGGACTCGAATAGCTACTACTGGCAGTGCCATCAGGGCCGACGTAGTTCCACGTAGCATTATCATTATTCGTCGCAATTTGGAAAGTAACGGATGTGCCTGTCGGCTGCGCAGCGGTAAAAGTCAAGGCGTTAAAGTCAGCAGCTGCACCGGCGTCAAATGTCGGTGACTCATATGTGCCACTGGCATTCAGGTTGCCGGCATTATCAAGTTCAACTTCGCCACCGCTCGTATTCGTCGTAATGACACTTACTAGGATACCGGCGTTAAAGTCCGCTTGCGTGGTCTGCACCCACGACGCGTTACCCGTCCAGTGGGTCAGATACGTGTCAGTAGAAATTGAACTCGCGATTGGCGTTGACCAGGAGACGGTCACCGTCACCAGCTTGGTTGCCGGATCGGCCGTACCCCCGCTGGCCACGATAGCTCCTGAGCTGTCGCGGTTAACATCGCTAATGACAATCTGCCGAGTCAGATTGCCAATCGCTTCTGAACCTGCCGCAAGCGTCCAATGGTCGGTGCTAATTACCGGATGATACGTACCATCGCTGGCCACGGTACTCCAACTTTGTTCGCGGACACTGCGGACGGCTTCCATGGCCTCGCGTTCTAGGCTCAGCGCCTGCGTGTGCTGTGCGGCGGCTGGTTGGGCAGCCCGTGCCGTCAGCGCGGCCTCGGCAAACGCCGGCAGCATAATACTGCTAAGGGCAATGGCGACGAGTACTTCAACCAAGCTGGCCCCACGTTGCTTTGCAGTTACATGCTTCATAGTTAATTGACCGTCGGTGCTCCAAAGCGATTAATTGTTATCGTCCGGCTGATGTCGCCGCTAGTAAGCGTAATTGTATTGCTACCGCTCACGAAGCCTGCAACTTCTCCCGTGCCTTCTGTAAATACGACCTGGGCGCTGGGTAGCGTAGTAGTGAGCTGAGCCCCTGGCGTTAGCTGTACAACAAAATTGTCGGTATCGCCTGCGTTATAGCTGCTATCAGCGAACAAGGTATAGTCCGTAGCCTGAAAATATATCCCATGGGGTTGGACCGATCCACTGCTATTTGTGCCGCCAACCATGGCGAGCAGCTGCTGGCTTCTGAGATCAGCGAGCAATGTATCTACACTCGTGGTAGCGCTGGCCACGGTTTGCGGGTGGCCGAGGTTAATGCCGATCAAGCCAAACAACACCGCAAGAATGGCTAATACGACAAGCAGCTCAATAAGCGTGAAGCCCGCGATGTTTTGCTGGTCGGGAACCGGTTGCCGTTTCATTATTTCGTGGAACTGATCTGCGAAATCATGTTGTAAATCGGGGCAATGATGGTCACCATCAGCGCGCCGACCATAACGCCGATGACGACAATAATAACGGGTTCAAGCAGTGCACTGGCAGCTTTTACGCTGTCTGCAACCTGCTCATCAAAATACTCGGCCAAGTTCTGCAATGTTTGCTCGAGTGTGCCCGATGACTCAGCGGTTTCAATCGACCGCGCCATAATCGGCGGGATCACCGGTTGCGTGGCGCGTAAGTCACTGCCGAGCGACCGGCCGGCATCGATATTGCGCTGCATATGCTCAATCGCGCGCAAGATCTCGGGCTTACGGACTACGCGTTTAGAAAGCACCAGTGCTTCGTCAAGCGGAATGCCAGTGCGAATAAGCAAGGCAAAGCTGCGGGTCATGCGCGCCAGATCGATGTTAGTACCGAGCCGCCTCAAACCGGGCAGCATAAGTATGAGGCGGATAATTGCTCGGCTGTTGGCTCTGACGAATGCGGTCATACCTGCTGCGATAAGTAAGGTAACAACAATAACCGGTATCCAGTTGGCAACGAAAAAGTTAGACATGGCGATCATCAGCCGGGTAACGGGCGGCATCGTGACACGCAGCGATGAAAATACCTCGCTGATGCGGGGAATGACGAACGTCAGCATCAACAGTATGATGGCCAGGAAAACGACACCGATAAACGCCGGGTAGATCATTGCAGTATGGATGGTATCGCTGAAGGCCAGCTCTTTCTTGAGCGTCCGGACGATGTCTTGCAACGTTTCCTCAAGTGTACCGCCTATCTCTGCCGCGCGCATGGTATTTAATGTCACCGGGTCAAAGGTACGAGGAAAGGCAGCCATGCCGTGCGACAACGGCTCGCCATTCACGAGCGATCGGTGGAGTGCCGCCACGATCACTTTGGTATCGCCGCGGGCGTCATGGCGGAGCGATTCAATAATGTCGAGGATCGGGATGCCGGCTGTCAGCATCGTCGACATATCGGTAAAAAGCGCCAACTTATCCTTGCCGCTTAATTGTACATGTGACGTCTTCATACTAGCCTCTGGTCACCCGTAAGATTTCTGCGAGCGTTGTCCGGCCGGCAATCACCTTTCCGAGGCCATCCTCGAGCATGGTGACCATACCGTCCTTGGCGGCTTGTGCGGCAAGCACTTGGCTATCGGCCTTGGCGTTAATCAGCTCGCTCATTTTCGGCGTGAGTTCGAGTACTTCAAAGATGCCGAAGCGGCCCTGGTAGCCGGTGCTGTGGCAGGCGCTGCACCCAGTACCGTAGTAGACGCGCACGCTTGTCTTCTTACCGAAATATTTGACGATGAGCTTCGGGTCCAGGCTGGTAAGCAGGGCGGCCTGCTCACTGTCGCCAGCCCAGCCGAGCGGTGTCTGGGTCAGTGCAACGCTGGTTTTGCAGTGACTGCAGATCTGGCGTACCAAACGCTGTCCAATGATGATATTAACTGTCGATGCCGCCAAGAACGGTTCGATACCCATATCAATAAGACGCGGTAGGGTAGTAACAGCGTCATTGGTGTGCATAGTGGAAAGAACCAAGTGGCCGGTCATTGCCGCGTTGACGGCAATATCGGCAGTCTCTTGGTCGCGGATTTCGCCGACGAACAAGATGTCCGGATCTTGGCGGAGCAGCGAGCGTAAGCCATCAGAGAAGGTGAGATTGGTTTTGACGTTGGCTTGGATTTGGTTGACCCCATCGATGACGTATTCAACTGGGTCTTCAATCGTCGCAATGTTGCGGTTACGCGTGTTGAGCATCTTTAGCACGGCATAAATGGTCGTGGTTTTGCCTGAGCCGGTCGGCCCGGTAGAGAGGATCATGCCGAATGGCCGGTTGTACCCATGCCGGAGCTTTAGAAGGTCAGCGTCACTCATGCCAAGTTCAGTGAGGCCGTACTGACGGGCATGCTTGGCGAGTAAGCGCATTACCACCTTCTCGCCGGTAATGACAGGCACCACGGAGATGCGTACCGTGAGTTCGTCGTTATCGGCTTTGTCGGTGATATGCAGCCGGCCATCCTGGGCGCTTAAATGCTCGTCAGTACGGAGGCGGGCCATGACTTTCAACCGTGCAACCAGCTGCTCATGCAAGTGTTTCGGCAGTGCTACTTGGTCATGCAACACACCGTCAATGCGGAAGCGAATGACCGTGTGTTCGAGTTGCGGTTCGATGTGGACATCTGAAGCCTGGGCCTCGTAGGCATACTCGAAGAGCTTGTTGATTAATTCGTTAATCGGAGGAACGCCGCCTGACGCCTGTGCAAGCAAACCAGTTAACACACTTGCCAGCTGCGGCTTATAGAGGTGCAGCGCGGCGGTCAGTTCTGGTTCGGGGCTATACGACAGTTGGTACTGCTTGACGCCGGCTTTCTTGGCGAGCATCGCATACAGGTCAGCCGAGTCCGGCCTGGCTGTGGCAATATGCAGGCCGTGCTCGTCAAGGTCAAAAGGGAGGGTTAAGTATTTTTCGGCAACCGACTTGGGGATAAGATGCAATAAGTCCTCGGGGATGTTCGTACTGCGCAGCGCCACGTATGGTAGTTGGTAGTGGTACGCAATAACCTTGCTCAGCTCTTCTTCACCGAGGTAGTCGTGCTCTACAAGCGTATCGTATAGCGTTTGCTTGCCAGCGGCAGCCTGATTCTCGGCAGCCTGCAATTTTTCACTGCTCAAGTACTTCAGGTCACTGAGGATCTGCGCTAGCTCCGTGTCGGTCAATACCATCGTAATCCCACTCGGTTACTCTCTGTTATAAGCTTAAGCCTATTCTAACATGAACCGCTCCCAAGGAGTTATGCTATAATTGCCTCGTCTTACACGCATCGACCTATCTCTTGGAGGACCATCACTATCGATAACACACCGTCAAACAAAACTATCGTGCTGGCCGACAACGAGCCGTTTATTATCCATGCCTATAAATCTGGCCTCGAAGAAGCCGGATATATCGTTGCTGTTGCTGAAGACGGCGATGAGGCAGTCCGGCAGATACTGGCGCTGCACCCAGATGTCGTATTGCTAGAACTTATCCTGCCGAAACAAGATGGCTTTTCAGTACTGAAAACAGTGAAAGCGGACCCGGCCGTGTCAGCCATTCCAGTCATTGTCCTCACCAGTCTGAGTCAGGACGCTGACACCGCTGAGGCGCGCAATTGCGGCGCGGCCGAGGTGATGCTAAAGAGTGACGTCTCGCTGCAAGACGTGCTGCTCGTCATCGAGCGGTTACTGAGCAGCAACTAAAGAGCCATCTATTCCCCCTCGGGCTCGGGCTCAAAGGGAACCTGTACACCGTCAATCTCCGTAACGATACCCGTCGTCGTAGGCAACACTGCCTCACGTACATCTACGATATGTGTGCCCCCTGGCACTTGTGGGATGGTGGCGGCGAGAGCAGCCCAGATATCGTCGCCCGGGCAACCAACCGGGCTGAACTGATAGATGAGTAGTGCGGCGCGCAGCGCAAGCGCGGCTATAGCCGAACGAGTGTGTATATCGTGGCTATGATTATGGTGGTGGCCATCTTCGTGGCTGTGAGTGTGTGGCATAAAAAACTCCCCGACAACGCGGGAAGTGTATTGGTGTTTGATGGTAGCAGGGGCGAGGCTCGAACTCGCGACCCCAGGCTTATGAGTCCTGTGCTCTGACCAACTGAGCTACCCTGCCGCGGTCTCTTTCCCCCCGATCCGTGGTCGCAGGGTAAAGAATTACAGGGAGATTGTAGCAGGTTTTGCCTCTGTTGGCTAGTTTAGAGCAGCTGGACGATCTGGCCGTTCTGAAATGGTTCAGAGCCATGGAAGGGGATGTCGGGATGAATGGTATGGCGCAATGCTCGTCCGGTAGAGCCGTGGCTGACGACAAGTACGTTATCGAAGGGCAGCGAGCGTAAGAACTCATAGGCCAGATGCATACGATGCAATAGGGTGTCAGTCATTTCGACGTCGGCAAAGCCATCGATGTTCATATCTGGTTTCCACTTTAGACCCTCTAGTTCGCCGAAGTGCCGTTCAATGAATAAGCTGTTCACAACAATATCTTTCTCGGGGAAACCGATCTCGTGGGCAATTATTTGAGCCGTGTGATGAGCCCGCTTCTGCGGTGAACTGATAATGTGGTCGATATTGAGTGTTTTGGCATGGCGCCCTGCATACCGAGCCTGCTCGTGACCCTCCGGAGCCAATAGGGTCTCACTGCCCGCGCCAGCGCGCAGGCCAGATTTGCCCATTTCGGTTAGACCATGTCGAACAAAATACAAATGTTTCATAAACAGTGCTCGCAAATCGCAGCAGATTGATACAATTATTACAGATATGGAGCTCAGTGTACAGCCAGGCAGGTACGTAGTGGCGGTTAGTGGCGGCGTCGATTCAATGGCGCTGCTTGCGCTGCTACGGCACTGGCCAGACGTAGAACTCATTGTGGCACACTTCGACCACGGCATTAGGGCGGATGCGGAGGAGGATCGCAAGCTTGTTGCAGCCACAGCCGCCTCGTATCAGCTGCCATTCTACTACAGGGAAGGCAAGCTGGGACCTGAGACGAGCGAAGCCCACGCCAGGGAAGCTCGCTACAATTTTCTGGAGCACGTGCGCGCGCAAACAGGGGCGCGTGCCATCATCACCGCCCACCATCAAGACGATCTTATAGAAACAGTCATTTTAAATGTACTGCGTGGTACTGGTCGTAAGGGGCTGGCCGGGCTAACCGATCGGCCGACAGTGCTGCGACCGTTGCTCGCTGTCTCCAAACAAGAGCTGCTTGAGTACGCCCAGAACCATCAGCTAGAGTGGCGCGAAGATAGCACCAATGCAGACGACCGCTATACCCGCAACTATATTAGGCATCACCTCGTGCCGCGGCTGAGCCCTGACGCTAAGGCAACGCTACTCGAGATCGCCGATCATACACGCAAAAATAACACAGCGCTGGATGCCGTGCTAAGCGACCTCCTGCTACCTATGGCCGACGGGCACCTTGACCGGCACGTGTTTATCCAGCTGCCTCATGCTGCAAGCAGGGAGCTTCTCGCCAGCTGGCTGCGCACGCACGATATCACGCAATTTGATACGCCCTTGCTCGAACGGGTGACAGTCGCAGTAAAAACTCAGGCGCCAGGCGCTATAATTGATCTTATTGGTGGTGCTCGTTTACGCGTCGCCAAATATACGCTGGCACTCGAACACAGTGAGCGCTAGCCATCTCGGAATTGACACTATATAATGGAAGGTACCTATGGATAATAAATTTCCCGTTAAGCGTAGCGGTCCTGGCAGCAACCGGTCGCGCATGCTCAAGAACATCGTCTTTATCACCCTCGTGGCGCTGATCGGACTTGTCCTACTCGGCGTCACCAACCAATCGACCAGCCTGAAAGAAATTCCGCTGACCCAGGCAGTGCAAGAGGCCAACGCCGGAGATTACAGCAAGATCGTGGTCGACGGCAATCAGCTCGACATTACCAAGAAAGGTGAGCCAACGGCCACGCTGAAGACATTTACAGAGCCGAATGCCACACTAAAAGACGAAGGCTTCAATTACTCAAAAGTAGCGATTCAAGCCAAGTCGACGTCATCGGGCTATGACACCTGGCTGACGATCGGCAGCTACATTGTGATACCGGTGCTCTTTGTCGGCTTGATGTACATCATGCTCAGAAGCGCCCAAGGGCAGGGCAACCAAGCGCTCAGCTTCGGCAAGAGCCGAGCCCGGCTGTATGGCAACGAGCACAAGAAGGCGACCTTCAGCGACATTGCCGGCTCAGGCGAAGCCAAGCAGGACCTGCAGGAAGTCGTTGAATTTCTAAAGTACCCCAAGAAGTTTGCCGCGATGGGGGCTCGCATTCCGAAAGGAGTGCTGCTAGTCGGCCCTCCTGGTACTGGCAAGACACTGCTTGCCCGCGCCGTGGCTGGCGAAGCCAATGTCCCGTTTTTCAGCATTTCCGGTTCAGAGTTCGTCGAAATGTTTGTCGGTGTCGGTGCCTCACGCGTTCGTGACCTGTTTGCGAAAGCCAAGAAGAACTCGCCGTGTATTATCTTTATTGATGAAATAGACGCTGTTGGGCGCCGCCGCGGTTCCGGTATGGGGGGCGGGCATGATGAGCGTGAGCAGACGCTGAACCAGATTCTGGTAGAGATGGATGGCTTCGAGCAGGGGCAGAATGTTATCGTGCTGGCTGCGACGAACCGCGCCGACGTACTCGACCCGGCACTCTTGCGACCCGGCCGCTTCGACCGTCGTGTCGACATCGGCTTGCCGGAACGCAAGGACCGTGAAGCAATCCTCAAAGTACACTTTGTGAAGAAGCCACTGGCTAAGACTGTCGACCTTGACTCGTTAGCTGCCAAAACAGCCGGCAGCTCAGGTGCGGACCTGGCTAATATCGCTAATGAGTCAGCGATCATTGCCGCCAGAAATGGCCATAGCCAGATCAGTCAGAGCGACGTGACAGATGCGTTCGAGCGCGTCGCTATTGGCCCGGAGCGTAAGAGCCGCGTTATGAATGAGAAGGAAAAAGAACTGACTGCCTTTCACGAAGCCGGCCATGCGATTGTCGGCCACGTGCTGCCTGACAGCGATCCAGTACATAAAGTTACCATCATTCCACGCGGTGGCACTGGCGGTGTGACCTGGTTCCTTCCGCCCGAAGACCGTGTCTATACGTCGCTCGTTGAATACAAAGACGTGTTGGCCCGCGCTCTCGGCGGCCGTGTTGCCGAAGAGTTAGTATACGGTGCTGATCGCATCACTACTGGTGGTGGTAATGACCTCCAGAAGGCGGCTGAGATTGCGCGAGATATGGTGGTCAACCAAGGTATGGGTAAGAAGCTTCGCGACCAGGTGTTTCATGTCGACGAAGGGATGATGCTGGAGCGTATGGTGCATGAGCGGGAATACTCCGACGAAACAGCCAAGGTTATTGATGATGAAGTCGAGGCGCTCATTACTGAAGCCGCGAATCGTGCTCGTGCGGTTATCAAAGCCAATATGTCGCACCTAAAAGCACTCAAGGAAGTCTTGCTCGAAAAAGAGACCGTCGAAGGCGAAGAAGTAGAGTTACTGTTCAAAGGCGCGACCATGCCTAAAGCTGCCGCTCTGTACTAGAGTCGCCTAAGCCCGAAAGGCCTACTGGCAAATAGGCTTTATCGCCTGACGACCCGCTGAAGTACGAAGAGTCCTGCAAGCAAAGGGCGCTGTACAAAATACATTCCTGTCCATTCCCACATGCCGTGTAGCCCCTCTGTCTCGTCCATTGCAACGTTCATTGCATGTATACGGGCGAGCGTATAACCGCTTGGTTTTAGTATTGGTTCAGCTTCAGCTTCTTCACCCCCCGGTTCGTCATAGTCATCATATTCCGGTTCTAGAGGAACTCGACTGGCTGTGGCTGGTGCACCTCCTGTTGTAGAACGAGCCAGGCCAGTAGTGTCGGTAGGACCATTCTCAGACAGCACCAAATGCCCTTCATGCCTCCGTAGTACAGTAGAAGTATCCTGAGCCATACTAACCCAGAGGTCTCGTCCCTCCGGTACATGAGGCGCTGGAATAGGTCTTCGTTCACATAGCCTGCCACGCCGAAGCGGTGCTGCTTCAAGTGCCGGGTACAAGGCATCGTATAAAAAGTTTCGGTCTCCAGGGTAGCCTAACTGGTGAAATGTACGATTTATCGCACGTACGTCCAGATCAGTATCCCAGCTCGTAAGGATTGGAAGCCTAGTACTAGTCCTCATGACAAGAGGCCTGCCTTCAGCTTTGGCTGCTGCCAAATGATCTCTAAGATCATTTGGGTGGATAGGCGCCACGTCTGGCAGGTCGGTTTGACCTTGGCTCCGGAGCTGCTGCAAGAACCGAGCTGCTGCTCCATGTAGTAAGCTATACCAGATATTAAACGGGATGTCACCAACATACAGTTGGAAGTCTCGCCACCTATAGCCAAACTCATTATCAGGCGTGTCTGCCCATTGGTCCTGTTCATCGCCGACACACATCGCTCCGGGAGCCTCTAGAGTAGCCGCAACTATAGATGGGCCCGCGGTTCCGGCTGTTATAGCTCGCTGGTCGCGGCGTCTAACAAGCTCAGCAAGTTGTTGTCGCGTGAATCCTTCACCGTAACGCCCGTCAAGTGCCACAATAGTCTCGGTTTGTATGACCCGCGCAAACGGTCTAAAACCTGGTAAACTCGGTATACCATCTAACTGCTGATCATCTAGAACTACTTCTTCTCGCTCGGCTCTTGAAGGAAATTGGCTCCGTAATGTTTTTAGAAGATGCTTAGCCTGTGCGGTGGTCATTCTGCCGGTAACTGGTATGTCATCAGGTTTAGCGGCCTCTTGTTCCAGTCGTTCAAGTGCACCATTTACCAGCGCGTGAACAACCGCCGCTCCTTCGATATTCGTCAAGCTTATTTCGGCTGTAAGGTCATCTACTTCGGCCGTATCAAAATCAGCATGAGTGGGCTCAACTGTAAGTTCTGGGGATGCTGGGCCAGACCGTCCTGCGCCTAAATCTCTCGTCATATCTCTTCCCACTGACAGGTTAAAACGTGTCGCTAAATTGTAATACAAAAACCAGAAAAGTCAATACAAAGTAATGCTGTCGCTAAGACCGTAGCAGCTACTTTATCCACCCGTCTGGATCATCATCTTGTCCTAGTGCCTCGTTTGCTGTGCGGGTCTCAGACGCGGCAGCGCTCCTACTTGCAGGCCGTCCACCATTTACGCCTCCTGTGTCACCCGGGTTGCTACCTAAGCTAGGTCTAACACGCCTTGCCGCCACTGCTACTCGACGAGGTGTTTCGCTGGCGCCGCCTAGTACTTCAGACCGTCGTTGTTGAGCTTGCTGCAGTGTGCGTTGGTGCAGACTTACCAAATTCACTGCAGGTGGTTGTGCACCAAGCCTACGTGGCTGAAGGCGAGCTTGTTCAAGGCGTACGGCTTCGCTTCTCGGCATCATCTCAAACATCCTGCGTCTCGCACCACCTGCCAACATACGTGCCTGGTGTCTCATACCAGTATCCCTTGGATGTGCCGTGGCGGGAGTGTAACCTAGGCCGTTTAAGGTGAAATCATTAAGAACAGTCATAATGGCGCCTACGTCACCGTGTAAACCGAGAGTCCTTTTAATACTCGCAGCAATTAATTCATCTACACTAACGCCGAGACGTGCCTGCGCTGCACTGTCTACCGCCTCATAATCGTAACCTTCAGTAGTTCCAAATCTGTTAACTAATGTTCGGTGAATGAGCCACATTTCTTCGCTGCCTGAAATATCACCCCACTCTGCATCATTCAGGCGGAGTTGCTGAAGTGCCGCACCCCGCAATGCTGCTTGTCTTTGACGTCGGGGAACGTCAGCATCCCTTACTTCATGCTGTGACCGCTGTAGCCTAAGTATAAGAGTTCTTACCAATTCTTGAGCATGCCGCTGTTCTTGATCTAATCTCTTTCGCTCGCCCAATTGCGCTGGGAAAGGTCTCCTTGCTTGGGGTCTGTCTGTAGCTTGTGATTCAACTAAAGAAGCTGTAGCAATGCTGGGTGCTTGTTGAGAAGCCTGAATTCGTTGCCACTGCCACATGAGATATTCGGTTGTAGCCGACTCAAGCGCCCTTGCTGCTGCTATTGTAGGATCAATACGCGTTGCGATTGCAATACGTTCGTAAAGTTCACCTGGCATGCGCGACCTGAAATCTGCAAGGGCGCGTTGATCAAGTACGATTCTATCAGAGATGCGGCCGATCATAGCATGAGCTCGCCCCAACTCGTCTGGGCTTATGGGCTGGATTGATTGAGATATCGACGTGAGGTCACCTTGCAGCGCAAATACAGCATTAGAGCGCAAACTCGCTGCTTCTGTGCAAGCTATGCCGATCAAGTGTGCTACTTGATCGTCTGGCAAGTCAGCTCGAATAATGTTGGGTAATGCTCTTGCAGGGTCACGATGATTAAGCGCAACCAATGTCAATGCTTGGTGAAGAATTTCGGGGTCTGTATCAAGAGTAATCTTGGCTCCCGCTTCAATTAACTGGGCGAAATGGGGGGCGCTGGGGTTGTCAGCGTTATGTGAGATTCCGTGTGCTCTATTATGGCTATCAGCTACGGCTCGAGCTTCTTCATCTGTGAGGAACAAGTCTCCCATATGTGCAAAGTGTGCAGGTGATAACCCAGCGCTTGGTGGCAGCGTAGGTGTATCTGAGCTACGTGCTTCGGCTATGTCGCCACTCGCGTGAGCAGGTGCTGTAGGAGATACCGCAGCAAAGCCTCTAGTGGTACGAGGCAGAGCGGCGACTGCGCTGGCGCCAGATCCATCAGAAACATCGCGATCGCGATGTTCATCAGCGCCGCTTGTACTAGCGCGACGGGTTCGCCTGCGTCTACTTGGATCAGCTGCATCCGCGAGGGTATGTTCACGTTGCCTTGGGGTGCGACTTGCTTGTGGTGCTACGTCACTGGCTGCAGCTGCACCTAAACCACGCGCTGCCAATGTGCGACGTTCAGCTGGTGCCTCATGTTCATCATGTGGTAGGGGATCATCAGCGGCTCCACGATCGTCGCTTGCTTGTGCGCCGGCTCGATCTGTGTCTGGCATAAGGCGGAGCTGAGCCGTCGCATGTACTCGTTCCAATGCTTGGCTAAGGCTTTGTAGCCCAGCATCTGTGACGTGAAATTCTGGTAAATCATCGAGTACTTGTTCTTGCACTGCAGCCATAATGACAATATTATACTACTAATAAGCCTGATAGTCAATGTGGTTGCATTGTAATCTTTTGCAACCTACGGTGAACCGAAAAAAATACGTGTGCACATATTTTTCTGCATCACAAAAAAGTAGAGCACCATTTTTTATGGTGCTCTACTTGATTATTAAATATATTATCGAGTGCCTATATCCAGTTGCATACCGAATAGTTCGCGAGCAAAGGCTCCCGCTAGCAATCTACTTTCAGTTGGGGTAATACCTTCCCGAACTATCGTAGTAGCTGCTGCGCGTACTATTTGCTGCCTAAGCTGATCTAAGTGACGTGCTTGCCACAAGCGCCTGTTATTAGCTTCCGCATCTGCGACAAATTCTTCAGCGGCATCCAGTGCAGCTAGCATAGTCTCACGTTCGGTTTCAGGAGGGAATGTAGCACGTTTTGCGCCCATCTGTGCACCAAACATATCGGCAATGCCATTAGCCCGCCGCAGCACGTAGGCACGTTCATATGCTAAATCTCTAGCTTGTTGCTCCTCGCGAGCTCGTCGTGCTCTTTCAGCAGCTTCACGATCGAGTTCACGTTGTGATGCTAGGGAAGCTCTTGTTCGTTCAACCCATCCAGGCTGCTGATCATCAGGGATGAGATGCTTATCTCGTGCAAACAATCGCCTAGCCTCAATCACATCAGGGTCTGTGCTGCTCGCTAATGCTGCTTCACGCTGAGCTGCTTCATGTCGCTGAGCTGCATTACGTTCGACTGCCAGCCGACGTTGATACGCAGGATCTTGTCGCTGGGCTTCCAACATTCTTTCGTACTGTTCTCGCAAACGTGGATAACCGCTTGCACGATCATTATCATACATTTGTCGTGCTCGCTGCTCCATCCATTGTTCGGCTTGAGCACGTGTGGGCTGGCCCAATTGTCTGACGAGATCATTAAGTTCTAACCTGGCTCGACCTAGGTAGAATTGTCTCCCTCCATCTTGGGGCATCCATTCAGGACGGTCATCCCGTGCAGCAGCTTCACTCTGAGCGCGGGCCGATGGTGCAGCTAGGAGACGCTGCGCAGTGTCATCAGGTTGACCTTCAGGACGTCCACCTTCAGCGCCCTCGCTGCGCCCTTGCTGAGGGTGCGGTTCATCTGCTTCACCTAATCGCATACGTTGGTAGAACTCATGACCGCCATCACCGCCGATCCTATGCAAGATAGTTCCATTGGCAAGTCCCGCGCGTATTCTATCCCTGTGTTCATGAGGTAGAGACACGGGGCTGCTAAGTATAATCGGATCCCTAGGGTCTGTAGCTTGATCAGATTGCCTATGAGGATCATGTTCACCGCCGGGGCGGGTATCCGGGAAAGGATAAGCATAGTTCCCACCCATCCGGTTGACCATATCTATATGGTTCAGATGAGCATGCCTTTGGCGTTCAGTCCTGTATCTTCCGCTCCCAGTATTCCATCCGCCTGCTAGCGCCATCATTCCAGCCCAACGTGCAGCCGCAGAGCGCCTAATGTTAGCCCAGTGTTCACCCACGTGGGCATCAGCCTCCCGACGTGCAGCTTCACCGCGCGCCAAAACCTGATCATGTGCCTGCCTACCAGCCTCTGGTCCATGTGCTAACCCAACGCCAACTCTTGCTAGGTTTGCACCTGCACCATGCCTTAGTCTAATCAATCTGTCTACACGAGGTTGTGGCGCGCGCGCTATAGGTAGCGGGGCTGTAGGACGTTGATCAATTCTTTGATCTTCTTCATCATCTTCCCATGGTGGACTTTGTTCGCCACCTGTTCTAACTTGTTGGGCTCGTTGTCCTGTTTCAGCTTGGGCTGGGGTGACACGACCACCATCACTGCCTCTACTAGTTGGACGACGCGCGGGTCGAGGAGGCCTTGGCAAGGCAGGGTATTCGCTTGTGTCGGTTCCCACTCTCCGTGGTTCAGAGCCCTGGCCCCTATGTTGCCCGTGTTGTGGACGCACGGCTGGGGTCTCATGGTCAGGAGCTTCATCGTCACCGCGGACATCTGCTCTATGACCAATGCGGTCACCCAGAGGTGTTCTTTGTGCAAATGGGTGTCTAGGATGTGGTGCACGCTGGCCCCCATCAGCATTTCTAGCGCCGCCTGCAAGTTGTGGACCGGTTGGCCCATCTGCAGAACCACGACGTTCAAATCCATCACGTTGTCCGTTGTGGCCAGGTTGACCTACATGGTCAGCAGTTCCACGGTAAGCTTGCAATAGCGGAAACGTATCAGCGTCAGGAATACGATCAGCATCAACCAATTCCGCGTCAAAGCCAGCAATCGCATCCCATTCTCTCGTTTGTTGTCGAGCGTCTTGAGGAAAATCACGTGGATTAGGAGCTGCTTGTGACATATTATTCTCTTCTTTAATAATTTCCGCTTATGATAATGACAATACATATACACTAGCAGCAACTGCCCAAAAAGTCAAGATGATTATGTTACTGCTCATGTTTATATTACAGATACAGCTAGGCCTGAGGCAAAATTGCTTCGGCTGAGGAACCACCGTTTACAGACCGGCTCAGGAATACGCGCGAATAATGATACGCTCGTAGGCACGCGGCTATCGTGTCAATAGTGCCAGTGTTATACGTCCCTGCATAAAATATGCTTGAAACGTCACCGTCATCGACAGCTTTTTTGCTGACCAGGCCCTCAGTAACTAATGCAGTTGCGATAGCGTCGTTAACGTTGGTTACCTCATCCAGCTCCGTCAATATCGTTTCGAAGCCCATTGCCACAAGATCCTCACGTATGATTGCCGCATGCCGCTGCGCACCCTGCCACAAGTCATCGTTAGCACTGGCTGGCCTTTGCTGGTCATAGGCAAGAATTCTCATGAACGGAACAATGAAATCGTCGTTGACTATCGTATGTTCGGGCGCTGAGCGAGGTGCCATAGCAGTCGCGGGACTGCCTGCAACTGGAGGGTTACTGGCTGGTGGCATGTCAGGTAATGTAAATTGGCTGAGATGATCTGCCATGAGGGCAAGCACATCTAGCCTACGATCTATATCAGTATCACCCACGCCTAAGCGTTCCAGGACAGTGGCTACCACGTCTTTCAGTGAGAGGCCACGCGCTTTACAGCCCGACTCTGTCTCAGGGAACATTGCAGCTAGGCTCTTGGAGATGTCTAGTGCATATACGTGAGTAGTTGCAGCAAATGCCTGAGGCTCATCTGAGATTTGCCGTATAACTGCCGCGATAGTTTCTCGCGTAGCGACCAATACTGGGCTATCTGCTTCGCCAAGGTTAATACGACCCAGGTGGGCACGGACTAATGGCCATGCTGTCTGTGAAAATAAGGATTGAGGCGTGGGTACGGAATCGTCACTTCTCCACGAACTATCTATTTCTACGTGACGGCGTTGGCGATCTATAAGCGCTGCAAGCTGCCGGTCAGATTCATGGAGCGAGGTAGTATGGGCAGCATCGTGGGCAGATTCCTCACCTCTAGCCGCAACGCTTGAGCCGAAACGTAGATTATCCAAGCTAGCATGTACACGGCGCCTCTCTGCACGGCCTTCAGGACCGATATAATACCACGGATTACTGAGGAAGAGCAGCGTAGCCGCGCCCCCCACAAGTACACCATAAAGTGCGTATCCGGTGGCTGTGTCAGCGACCTGCTCGGCGGCATGCCAGACGCGTGTCTCACCAATATGATTACCTGTTCTACGAAGGTGTCGTCCGGCGCTGTACACGACGTATTCAAGGCCCGAGATTGCTCGGTCAGCCGCGCTAAGGGCAACACCTGCGAATCCTGCGGCAACATCACCAGCCGTACCCACCACAGCGCTCACCACATCGCTTGTGCGCCGACGTTCTACTGGCGGACGATCACGGCGAGCCTGCGGGGCTTCTTGGCATGCAGCCTCACGAGGTACACGTTGCCTGAATGTAACCACATCAAACAAATGTTTTACGTACGTTCCTGTTAGGAAAACCGCACTTTCCCAGGCCATCCCAGGCGTAGCGTCCCAACGAGAGCGAATGTGAGGTCGGATACGTTCAGGGAGAACACGGCTAGCGACTTGGAGGACCTCGCCCCAAGCACTTTGTCGATCTTCTGCGCCGCGCTGCCAAGGCGTGAGCCCTTCATAGGGATCATGCTGTTGTCTCAAATCTTGCCAGGTACCATAAGGCCCTTCTAACCGAACTTGGCCTTGTTCATCACTTCTTTCAGGCGCAGCCTCTTCGAACTCACCAGGGTTATCCATGTAGGCGACAGGAGGCACTGCCGCTTCGTCACGTTTATAATGCAAGACGGCCGTGCGGCCAGCTCGTCTAGCGCCCAATGTATCGTTGTCTGTCCGTGGACCATCATAGCCTACGCCGCGTTCTAGGGTTTCAGACAACGGCAATGCATACTCCCAAGAGGAGTATGCATCATCTACTACACCAGAAGGACGTAACCCTTCACCTCTGCTCATCTTACTTTGTTCTCCGTTGCTTACTGAGTATCAGTGAACACTAAAACCTTTATTTTAAACTAAATAAGATTATTAGTCAACTTACTAGCATAGAATATTATTCGATCCCGTACATCTTGGACACTTTTACCAGATTAGAAAGGAGTGTAAGTGAGGACAAGAGTCATGACCGGAAAACAACTTCAGGTATATGGAGCTCGTATCCGTTTTGCTGGGTTTCGGGCTGCCAAGGAACTCGACAGTGTTACCGCAGCTTGCAAACACTACAGCATTGCCAGGAGTGAATACTACTACTCGCACAGTCGTTGGCTTGCCAACAACAAGAAACTTACCAGCTTGCACGACATGCCGAAAACGCCAAATCGCACAGAGCCGATTTGAGTGATGAAACGACCAGCCTCATTGTCCAGTTGCGACTAGGTCTCGGCTACGGTGAAGCGAAGCTGGCCGTGGTACTGGCCCGGGATTACGGCATTGCCGTCTCGCGGCATGCAGTTGGTAGTGTTCTCCGCCGGGCAAAACTTACGGTGCCAAAACGCGTAGGCCATACACCCAGCGTCGGCTCAGTAGCACCAGTACCAACCGTATGAAGTTGGCCAACTGGACGTCAAACACTGGAAGTATGCTGCGTACCAGTACGACATTGTTGACTGTGCTACCAGGATTAAATACAAGCGACTATATCCGGGAGTGAACCCCGTTTACACTGTGGGATTCCTGGAGCATGCTATCCGTTTCTTTGCCCCAGCTTTCTCCTTCCGTTGTATCCAGACCGACAACGGCATGAAGTTCGTCTACGACCAGTTGCCACAAACCAAGCCAGACACTTTGACCGCCGTACAACGGTGGCTCACCGCTAACAATATCCATCACGGCCGGATATCACCCCGAAGCCCGCATCCCAATGGTCAGATTGAGCGATCTCACGGCGTCGACTAGGATAGCTACAAGAAGCTGACGACCAACAGCTACCAGAAAGCAGAATTACAAGCATTCCTCGTTGAGGACTGCTTGGATTACAACTTCTTCCGGCCGCATAGCATGCTCCGCATGCGTACGCCCGTGGAATACCTATAAGGTATTCCTGGCTACGAGAATGCTACATTGGACACAAGCGTCTTAATACGTTTATAAGTCAGACCCAACTACTATCTCGCCAAGCTACGATGTGGGTCTAACACTTCGTTAACAGTGTCTATTATCGCGGGCCGTCAGTAGCACCTAAATCGTAGCGTGGGCTCTCTGGATGATGCCTCTGGTAGACATCAAAACCAGCTTGCCAAGCTGCTTCATGTGCTGCCGGAGTGTCGTCACGATCAGCGCCAAAAGACGCTGTGGCTGCTGCGCTTGCTTGGAGAAGCTCTTCTAGGATTACTTGTGCTGCAAATGCTGCTTGCTGATGCCTAAGCTGATCAGCGTCCTGGGCTCTCCTGCGCTCGCGTAAAGTCGAATGCTGCGGCATTACAAGAACCGTTGCAGCACGATGCTCGCGTGCAGCATCAACCACTGCGCCTCTTAGATATTGAAACCCATCATCTTGTTCGCCATGCGCCAGACGATACTGTGAAAGTTGACCAGGAATATACCTAGCCCCCCCCTTCGCAGCGCGATCGCCCATAGCGGCAATCGCCCTGACCAAGTCAGGGTTAGTGCCCAGCCGCCGCCGCTCGGGGCTAGATAGATATGCGCCGGGTAATGTGGCCATAATGTAGTAATATTATACATTAACTTCCGCAGTTGTCAATATGATTACATAGGCAATACGGGGAATTAGGTGCAGAGGTGGAAGGCAGCTTATGACAGCGCGCCAATTCCTTTTATGTTTTCAAAGAACATCGAGAGGCTTACTCTCTTAGACAAACAATGGTTCGTCGCTGATGATTTCCGCGTCCGGGTGCATTGTTCGCCATGCGCCTATACGGCCGTAGATATCTTGAGTCGGGCCGGAAAATGCCATGGTCATTGAGCCAACTCGTACCCGAATACGTCGGTGGTCCTGGGGAGCGGGCAGGTTAGCAGTTTTATTGGTGCGTTGTGCCATTGCAGCAAAGCTCGGCACGGGTACATCCCAAGGGCTTGGCCCAGCGCTTAGGAATTCTGTAAGATATCGAGTAGCGAGGTCGGCCTGCTGTTGCGTAACGATGGGCGCCGCGGCAGCAGCCTTCTCATGGGGTACAACACGCCGGGAAGCGGGTAGAGTCTGCGCAGGCTCTTGTTGCAAAAATAATCGTTCCACCCACTCTGGCGGCTGTGTACCACCACCACGTACTTGGTAAACGTCTAGAGTTAATGCCGACCGTGGACGGACCCAATGTTGGGATGTGGGGCGCTGGTACGGCAGCTGCCCTGAGGGCGTTTGTCGTTCAATCCGATCACGTTGGGTGTCCCAATCGGTAGCGCCCATCAGCGCAAGGATGGCCATGGCGCCGATTGCTGCGTAGTCGACAATAGCCCGCGGCGCATTACGGGCTAACTCTCCACTCTTACGGAAGGCCCGAGAAACGTTGGCCTCTACTTGCTCCAACGCTTGTAGCGCTGGGGTGCCATTCGGAGCATCTATGGAGCCGTGGCGGACTCTATTGAGCAGCTCTTTGGCGTGCGCTTGGCTAGCGGCAAGCAGACCCGAGACGCACTCGCCACCAATAGATAATCTGCCAAGTAGGGCAGCAATAGGGCCGGCTGTCCTGTGCAGATCCTCCACGCCAACCGGCAACTCTTCGGTTCGTCCGTGTTCGTCTGCTGCAGCAATATCACTCGTGAAGGAGAGTTCACCACCTCCTGTCTGATCCATAGGCGCCTCACAAGAAATTACGTTCCGTTGTATTAAGCGTGAAAGCGGGCAGCTAGTAAGTAATTTTTCTTACTATTTTGCCGTTTGTCACATAAATTACTCTGAAAAAAGGACACATGCAAGTGCTGTCCGCTATAGTGAGTGAGCTATTCGTTGTATTTACGGTTGCAAAAATGCGAAAATAAACTGTAGCCACATATCAGTGGATTGAGATGGCAGAACAAGTTACCTCTGACTCCAACGCAAATCCCCCGCATGACGAAAGCGGCGTGGTGCTGTTATTGCAAGTACCGCGTACGAACGAAAAGAAAGAACTGGCTGCGGAACAAATGTTTGCCAGCTTGTATGGGCTGTTAACAGTCCCGACCAACAGGATGCTCTCACCGGTGAAACGAGAGCGCATCAGCTTCGAGGTAGCAGTACTGAAACGCCGGATCGGTTTTTACGTCTGGGTGCCACAATATCTGAAGAGCTTTGTTGAAGAGCAGATCTACGCGCAGTACCCAAGTGTGCAAATATCTGAGGTGCCAGACTATGCCGAACAAGTAGACGTTGACTACATGACCACGCTGTCTACAGAGCTGAAGTTCTCCGGGACGGAAATGTTGCCCATTAAGACGTTTCAGAGCTTTGAAGTCGATCCGCTGGCGGCAATTACCGCAACGCTGGCTAAATTCGGCGATGACGAGGAAGCGTGGATCCAACTAGTAACCCGACCAGCGCCAGATAACTGGCACAAACGAAGCGAACGGTATATCGCCGGGATTAAGCGTGGTGGAGGACCGAAAATGACCGGTCTCTGGTCGGTGCTGTGGGCACCGCCAGAAGTAAAAGATGCGGCTCCCAAACCGGCAGAGTATGACCAAGTACGGGCCTCAGCAGCTGAAGCCAAGAGCCAGAAACTGGCTTTTGAAGCGTTAGTGCGCATCGTCTATCGCGGTAATGTGCCGCTGCCACAAGCGCAATTGCAGATGCAATCGATCGTTGCCAGCTATAAGCAGTTCAACACGACGTACTTAAATGGCTTCACTCAGAAGCGGATAGCTACTGACCTCTCATCGATTGGCGCATACCAAGCGCGCGGCTTTGTCTCGAAGGGACTGCTCCTGAATATTGAAGAGATGGCGACACTGTACCACCTGCCGCATACTAATGTTGAGACGCCATTTATTCTCTGGGCAAGTGCCCAAACAGCCGAGCCGCCAGCGAGCTTACCGGTCGTGACTGCTGTGTACCGCCAGGATCTGAGCCCGGTCGCCAACACAAACTTCAGAGGCCATAATACTATGTTCGGCCTGCCGCGGATCGACCGCAGCCGTCATTTGTATATCATCGGGCAGACGGGGACAGGGAAGTCGGGTACGCTGGAGCTCCTGACCATCTCAGATATTTACAGCCCCTACGGCTTTGCAGTGGTTGATCCCCATGGCGATTACGCGCAGCACGTCCTGGCACGGATTCCGCCGGAGCGGGCGGGGGACGTTGTTTACTTCAACCCGGCAGATACCGATTACCCGGTGGCTTTCAACCCCATGGAGGTGCTTGACCCGAAGCTGAAGATGCATACCGCCAGCGAGCTGATCGGGGTGCTAAAGCGAATGTTTGAAAGCTGGGGC
The DNA here is from genome assembly GCA_025450135.1 of Candidatus Saccharimonadales bacterium. GTDB lineage: Bacteria > Patescibacteriota > Saccharimonadia > Saccharimonadales > UBA4665 > JANWHZ01. Next base: position 17,088 of record JANWHZ010000024.1, on the reverse strand, counting down.
CCCCGGCTAGAGTACATCTTACGTTACAGTTTGCTCGCTTTGCTTGATTACCCTAACGCCACCATGCTTGATATCACGCGTATGCTGACCGACAAGCGGTTCCGAGCTGAAGTGCTAAAGCACGTCAGCGACCCTGTAGTGCGGGCCTTCTGGCAGATAGAGTTTACGAGCTGGAACGACCGGTTTGCAGCGGAGGCTGTGGCGCCGGTGCTGAATAAGGTGGGCGCATTCACTGCTAACCCCTTGGTGCGCAACATCATTGGACAGCCCAAAAGCAGTTTTAGTATCCGCCAGATCATGGACGAGCATAAGATACTGATTGTTAATCTTAGCCGGGGGTTGATCGGCGAAGACAATGCGTCGTTACTCGGGTCACTGCTGGTAACTAAGATCCAGCTGGGGGCTATGAGCCGGGCTGACATTCCGGCCGAGCAGCGCCAGCCGTTTTATCTGTACGTTGACGAGTTTCAGAACTTTGCCACCGACAGTTTTGCCACGATCCTCTCCGAAGCGCGCAAATATGGTCTGAGTTTGACCGTTGCTAATCAGTATATTGCCCAAATGTCGATGGCGGTCAAAGACGCCGTATTCGGCAACGTTGGCTCGATGATTGCCTTTCGTATGTCAGCCGATGATGCGCGGGTACTCACCCGCTACTTTGAGCCAAAGTTCACCGAATACGACTTGGTGCATATGCACAATCGTCACTTCGTGATCAACATGACGATCGAAGGGGAAAAGGTGCCGGCCTTCTCGGCAATTACCTTGAATTTACCACCGCTGGCGGCCGACCAAACAGCGACGATTATCGAACGCTCGCGGGCGCAGTATGCCTCGAGCCGCGAGTACGTGGAGCACTACGTGAATGAGCACTACCTCTTGCAGCCGTCGCCACATTCGGCACCCGCTCGGCCGCTGCAAGAAACACCGGTGCCCGCACTCGATATGCCGCTAACAACGACCGAGCAGAGCGGGGACGCAAAGTCGAAGCGCAAGCGCAAACGAAACCGCAAACACAAGCCAGCAGGAGCTATGCCATCCGGGTTTCACGCGCTAGAAACTGAAGGTACAATCGACCTGCAAAAGTCATAAGTCCCCTCGTGAGAAAAGGGTGTTCTAACGGAGTAGCCTCCGCTATACTTTACTCACAGCTGGATGTCAGAAAATTTAGCAAAACCAATGAACCCGAGCGTATCTCCCGTTTCGTCACGTAAAACCCGGCGTATATCCTTAGGAAGCGTCGCTGCATTTCTGATGGCGACCAGCCTGAGCACATCAGTACTCGGATTCTTGCGCACAAAGCTCGTGAACGCCAACTTTATAGCCACAGGCCCGCATAGCACCGACGCCTACTTTGCAGCGTTTAACATTCCGGACTTCTTCTTTTTTACTGTCGCAGCCGGAGCCCTTGGTGTCGCATTCATGCCCGTTTTATCTGACCATCTGCACCGCGGTGACCGCAAAAGCATGTGGGAAATCTCCTCGAGCCTGTTAAACTTGCTGGCCATTGTTATGGCGCTAGTCGGCATTATCATCTTTGTGTTTGCCCGCCCGCTCGTGCAGTATATCTTGGCGCCAAAAATGACTCCTGAGCAGCTTGATACTACCGTGACCATTATGCGGCTCATCGCCTTCAATCCGCTTCTGTTCACTATTTCCGGTATTTTAACGAGCATTCAGCAAACGATGGGCCGGTTCTTCTTTTACGCCGTAGCGCCGCTGTTTTACAACCTGTCGATTATCGCGAGTATTTACCTCTTCCGGCATAACATCGGCTTGGTGGGCTTAGGAGTCGGCGCGCTCGTCGGCGCTGTGCTACAGCTCGTAGTCGTCGTGCTGGGCATGAGCAATCTAAGCTTTGTGTATCACCCTCACGTCAAGTGGCGGAGCAGTGATTTCCGGCTGATCTTGCGGCAGTTGCCCCCAAGGTCGCTTGACCAGGGTATCGACCAGCTGGAGTCGATTGTTGAGACGCATTTTGCCCGCAACTTAGGGCCAGGTAACATTAGCTACTATAACAATGCGTATATTCTTAGTACGGCTCCAATCCTGCTCATCGGTACCGCTATTTCGACTGCGGCATTTCCGCGCTTGAACGCCCGATTGAGCCAGGGTAGGCCTGACCTCTTCCGCCGCGATTACCTGCGCATCTTACGGGCAATGATCTGGATCATTTTACCAGTCGTCGTGGTGTCATACTTCGCGCGCGGCTATCTTGCACGCCTCATTTTCACGAAGGATGCGCCAGAGATCGCCATTATCTTCGGCTACCTGACGTTGACCATCCTGTTCGGTACGCTCTATACATTTGTCTCGCGGTGGTTCTATGCCCAGAAAGATACCATTACGCCACTCCTCGTCTCGGTGTTTGCCATAATCGGCAATATTGTACTGGTATACCTGCTCGCGCAGCCATCGAGTTATAGTATCGCGGGCTTGGCGCTTGCCCAGTCGATCGCCATGACAGCCCAGGTAGTGGCACTTGTCGTTATCATGCTCTGGCGTGATCATAAGCTGCTTGACCCTGAGTTCTGGGGCGGTTGCGTACGCATTATTTCGGTAGGCGGCTTCACCCTGATTGCCGGCTATATCATGGTGGTGCTTTATCCGCTGGAACTGACGGATAAAGGCTTCTTCACGCTCGGAGGCAAACTGCTGATGATTGCACTTGTCGTGCTTACCACGCACATTCTCGTTTCCCGACTATTCGGCCTCGAAGAGGTCCGCCCGGTATTTGACCGGCTGAAGCGAATTACGATCAAGCCAGTCCATATAGATATCTCCTAGCCACGCTTATGCTAGGCTAAAAGAAGCATGTCAGTGAAAACATTTGGAGTCATCGGCCATATCGTAGTCGATGTAGCGCTCATTCCGTTTACCTTGAGTGCTGCGCTAGGTGTATTCTTTGCCGGCGTGCTCGGCCTAAGTACGAGCACCATTGCACTAGCTCTTGCACTCGTCGGCGCCACGGTCGTGCTCGTTGCAGACATAGTTATAACACTGGCGCTGGGTGTTGCGCCGCCCGGCAGCCGACGTGCCGCCTTCTACCAATGGTATACGGCAGCGGTGGTGGGGCTCTTGGTCTTTGGTCTGGCCCTGGGCGCTACTATGCAGCCGCTAGTTGCGCTGCTCTGTGCGGCGGCAGTTGACGCCGGCCTATTTCTTAGGCAGCGGTTTCTCCAGATTATCAAGTTCTAACCACCTCTGTTATTCCGAAGCGTAAACCGGTATAATGCCTGTTCGTATGGATCAAACACACATCCGCAATTTTTGCATTGTTGCGCATATTGACCACGGTAAGTCGACGCTGGCCGACCGGTTGCTCGAATTGACCGGTACGGTAGAGAAGCGCGACATGCGAGCTCAAATCCTCGACAAAATGGATCTCGAACGAGAGAAGGGGATTACGATCAAGCTCGCTCCGGTGCGCATGGAATACAAGGGCTACGAGCTAAACCTGATCGATACACCCGGACACGTCGACTTTTCGTATGAAGTGTCACGCAGTTTGCAAGCTTGTGAGGGTGCGCTGCTCGTCGTAGACGCTACGCAAGGCATGCAAGCACAGACACTTGCAAACCTGTACCTAGCTATGGACGCTGGGCTTGCCATCATCCCCGTACTTAATAAGATCGATTTGCCGGCGGCAGATATTCCTAAGACAACAGCGGAGATTGTCAGCTTGCTCGGCTGCCAGCCGGAGGAAATAGTGCACATTTCAGCCAAAACAGGGCAGGGAGTTGACCTGGTTTTGGATCAGATTGTAGCACGCGTCCCTGCCCCGAACTCCCCTGCTGGCGAAGCAACAAGGGCACTCATCTTCGATAGCTACTACGATGACTACCGCGGGGTAATTTTGTACGTGCGCGTCTTTGACGGCGAACTCGCCAAGAATGATCAAATTACTATGCTGGCCACAGCTGCTCATGGCATCGCGTTGGAAGTGGGGATACTGAAGCCCAATATGGCTGCCGGTCAAACGCTACGTAACGGCGAGATCGGCTATATTGTGACCAACCTGAAAAGCACGCGCGAGGCTAAGGTTGGCGATACGGTAACACGTACTAAACACGCGGCTACTGAACCGTTAGCCGGCTACCGTGACGTGAAGCCGTTTGTCTACGCCGGCTTTTTCCCGGAAAGTAATGAGTACTATCAAGAACTCAAGGATGCAGTAGAGAAGTTAAGCTTGAGTGACTCTGCCCTGCACTTCGCTCCTGAAAATTCGCCCGTCTTGGGCTTTGGTATGCGTATCGGGTTTCTCGGCTTGCTCCATATGGATATTGTCCGTGAACGGCTGGAACGGGAATATAATCTGAGTCTCGTCGTCACTAATCCATCAACCGACTATCAAGTGAGTATGACTAGTGGCGAAGAAATGGATATCAAGTCAGCCGCAGAGTTGCCCGAGCCGGCTCAAATTAAGGAAATACGCGAGCCTTGGATCAAGGGCGAGATCGTAGTCCCGCAACTGTATGTGGGGCAAGTGATTCAGCTGGTAGTAGGAGAGCGCGGTATCCATAAAAACGTCAGTTACGTAGACACCCAAGCTGTGGTAACGTTTGAAGCGCCGCTTGCAAATCTGCTAACGGACTTCTACGACCGGCTCAAGAGTGTCACCAGCGGCTACGGATCGTTCAACTATGAACTCGACGATTACCGGGCTGAAGACTTGGTACGGCTCGATTTCTATGTGGCTGGTGAAATAGTTAACGCGTTAAGTATTATGGTACATCGCTCCGAAGCGCAGCGCATTGGCCGTGAGACGGTGGGAAAGCTAAAAGACGTCATTCCCCGCCAAAACTTTCAGGTTAGCTTGCAAGCTGCCATTGGCGGCAAATTTATTGCGCGTGAAGATATCTCGGCATTTCGCAAGGATGTAACGGGCTATTTGTACGGTGGCGATGTGTCACGCAAGAAAAAGCTGCTCGCGAAACAGGCCAAAGGCAAGAAGCGCATGAAAATGTTCGGCAAAGTTGAAATCCCTGCCGAGGCGTTTACGGTCATGCTCAAACGCGATTAAGCAGCGTGCTGCAACGCCTTGAGGTCGTTGATGATCTGTATGACGTGCGTCTGCGGATCGACGCCGATATACTCTTTGGCGATCTTGCCTTCAGGGCTAATGATAAACGTATTGCGCTGGGTGCCGATGTAGTCATGGCCCATGAATCGCTTTGGTTTCCAACTGTCGTAAGCCTCGATGACGGTGTGCTCTGGGTCGCTCAAAAGCGTGAAATTGAGGTGGTACTTGTCTAAGAATTTCTTATGCGACGAGACGGAGTCCTTACTCACGCCAACAACTTCAGCATTGCCGAGTTGGGCGATGACATCACGTGCATCGCGAAAGTTGCAAGCCTCGGTTGTGCAGCCGGGCGTATCGTCTTTTGGGTAAAAGTACAGCACGAGCCATTTCCCTGCATAATCGCCCAGCGAGTGACGAACGTCATGTTGGTCGGAAAGTGAAAAATCAGGTGCTGGTCTCATAGCTACTAGTATACGCGTGTGATTCCATCACACGACGGCAGAGGTTCTAGTGGGCAGTATGCATCGCGAGTGTAGGTAAGAAAAAATATAGTAGTAACGAGCGCTTGTACGCATAGCCTAGAGAAAGTACTTGACCTACCTCGATTTAGGCGTACAGTATCTCTCCGGGTCTTTTACAACATCGTGCCCTGGCAGATGCCGGTAGATATCGGCTAGCAGTTAGGGCGTGATGCATGAAGGCCGGGTTGCCCGCATAGCTACGGGTAATTTAGCACGGCAGATGAACAGGGGGCGTTTCGTCTTGCCGCGGGCAAAAAGTTATTATTTGCTTACCAAGAAGGGACATATGGCAAAGGTTTTAGATCAAGTCGGCCTAACGTACGACGATGTTATTCTGCGGCCGCAATACTCGGACATCCGCTCACGTAACGATGTTGATACATCGGTCAAACTCGTGGAAGGTATTACGCTGCGTGTGCCGTTAGTTGCTTCAAGTATGCATACTGTTATATCCGTTGAACTCGCGGCCAAGCTGTGGGAGCTAGGCGGTATTGCGCAGATTCACCAATTTCAGAGCATCGACAAAGAGGTCGAAATGCTGACGGCGATTAAAGCGAAGAAAGCTAAGGTTATCGGGGTAGTGGGTGCCACGAAGGATTACTATGAGCGGGCGAAGGCGCTTGCCGATGCGGGCGTAGATGCGCTGTCGATTGATACGCCACACGCCCATAGCATTTACGCGATTGAAGCAACAAAGAAGCTAAAGCAGGCATTCCCTCGCCTACCCTTGATTGTCGGTACGGTGGCTACAAAAGAAGGCGTTCACGATTTGATACAAGCCGGCGCAGACTCCATTAAATTTGGCGTTGGCGCCGGAGCGGCGTGCACGACACGCATAAGCGCCGGCGTCGGCGTGCCGCAATTCAGTGCCATACTCGACGGCGTGCAAGGCTTGAGCAAGCACGTAACATTGATTGCTGACGCGGGTATCAAATTGCCAGCCGATTTTTCTAAGGCGATTGGCGCCGGAGCGCATGCCATCATGGCCGGCAAAATGTTTGTGGGTACCGATGAAGCCCCGTCAGAACTCATCATTCGCAACGGCCAGCGCTTCAAGCTATATATGGGCGAGGCTTCCAGCGCGGCAAAACTCGATCGCGTGAAAAGCGACCCGACGTATCAAGGTGGCGCCGATGAGTATGTCGAAGGGGCGGCAGGTCTTGTACCGTACGTAGGCAGCCTAGAATCGGTGGTCAAATCGTATGCTATGGGGTTACGATCAGCGATGAGCTACAGCGGTGCGCGCACCGTCGCGGAGTTCCACGACAAGGCTGTCTTCATGCAAGTCTCTACGAGCAGCCAGGTTGAAAGTACGGCTCACGGTCTTGTGAAGCCCAATTAAGCTCATTGCATCATTCCGTTTACGCTCTGTATACTGCTTTCATGGAAGGCTCTGAAGTCCACGCCCGCCTGAAAGAAAAGCTCGAGAAATATCAGCCCTCGGCTGCAACGATTACGCTTGTCCGGTCGACGCCAATCTTACTACTGGCTGGCATATCAGGTGCGGGTAAAGACAGCATTACCAATGAGCTGCTCAAAACTGGAAAGTACTATACCTTGGTGTCGCATACTACGCGTAGCCCGCGCGAAAACGACGGGGTTATGGAGCAAGATGGTGTCGAGTACCACTTCATTACGCTTGAAGAATCCGAACGGATGGTTGACAATGGTGCCTACGTTGAAGCAAATATTTATGGTAGCAACGTCTACGGCACGAGCGCGGCTGAAGTACAGGCGGCGCACGATGCCCACAAAATTGCGGTTACCGATCTGGAAGTGCAAGGCGTGGCCGATTACATGAAGATCGATCCTAATAACACCAAAGCCGTGTTTATTCTACCGCCGGACTATGAGGTGTGGCAGAGCCGGCTTGCCAAACGGTATGGCGCCGCGATGGATCAAGCAGATTTCGAAAAACGCATGGCTACCGCTCTACAAGAAATTGAGCATGCACTACGTACGCCGTACTTCTCGTTTGTGATTAACAACGTACTCGAGGACGCCGTAGCAGAAGTGGGCCGAATTGCATCGGGCCAGCCGGAAACCGCCGAGAAGGAAGCAGCGCACCGAGTGGCGAACGCACTAGCCTATAGCCTGAAGCTCAGTATTGCTGCGCATCAGCCAGCGCGGGTCTAGGTGTTTGCCCTATTATTGTTTTCCTTGCTAAGCTTAGTACGTACATGAGTTCCCTAATCCAAGCCGAAGAGTTCCGCAAAGTCCTCGAACATTACCGACCGTCGGACGATGTCCGCAAGACCTTGGGCGGGCTGCGGCTGTTACTGTTCGTTGCTCCAACCGGCACTGGCCGCGATACTATTATCGGTGAGCTCGTCAAGACCGGTCACTATTTCCCGCTTATTACGGATACCACCCGGGAACCTCGTATCAATAACGGCGTTTTAGAACAGCATGGCCGTGAATATTGGTTCCTGAGCGAAGACGAGATGCTCACTGAGCTCAACAAAGGTGACCTGGTCGGCGCGGCGGTGATTCACAATCAACAAGTGTCCGGCATCCCCCGTGATCAACTCGTGGCTGCCGAGAGTGCTGGCAAGATTGCCTTGACCGATATCGAAATTGTCGGCGCGCAGGAGATCCATAAGCTGAAGCCGGACACCACTTTCATCTTTATGGTGCCCCTCAGTTTTGATATCTGGATGGAGCGATTACATTTGCGCGGCGGCATGTCACTTGATGAGTTGCAGCGCCGTATGGAAAGCGCCGAGCGGGAGCTCTCTACTGCGCTCCGAGCCGACTATTTCCGCTTTATCCTAAACGATACGCGCGAAGGCACGATTGCGGAAATCGACCGCCTGATTATGACAGGGCAATATGACCCGTTTAAGGAACGCAGCGTGCGAGCGATTGCTCAAGAACTCTTGAATGACGTGGTGCGCTACCTCGGCACGCACGCCCACCCAGTGGGGTAGCGGCCCACTGTCCTATTGGCACTCTTGACACCTGAGTGCTAGTTTCATATGCTAGAAGCAGTTTAGCACTCTAATATGCTACTTGCTAACGAAAGGGTAAATAGATGAGCAAAATTATTGGCATTGACCTAGGTACGACAAACTCAGCAATGGCGGTTATGCAATCCGGTAAGCCGGAGATTATCGCCAACAGCGAAGGCGCTCGTACGACACCATCGGTCGTTGCTGTGAACAAGGGTGGCGAGCGACTTGTCGGCCAAGTGGCGCGTCGGCAGCAGGTGACGAACTCCAAGAATACGATCTATGAAGTAAAGCGCCTGATCGGTCGCAAGTGGGATGACCCGGAGGTCCAGCGCGACCTCAAGCTGCTCGGCTACGATATTGTGAAGAGCGGTACCAGCGTTAAGGTGAAAATGGGCGACAAGGAATACAGTCCGGAGGAAATCAGTGCTATGATCCTTGCCAAGCTCAAGGCTGATGCTGAAAGCTTCCTTGGCGATAAGGTCACTGAAGCAGTCATTACCGTTCCTGCATACTTTGACGACTCACAGCGCCAGGCCACCAAAGATGCTGGTAAGATTGCCGGCCTCGAAGTCCGCCGCATCATTAATGAGCCAACAGCGGCTGCCCTGGCGTATGGTTTGGACAAACAAAAAAGCGAAGAAAAGATTGCTGTTTACGACCTTGGTGGCGGCACATTCGACGTCTCCATACTAGAACTGGGCGACGGCGTGTTTGAGGTGAAGTCCACTAATGGCGACACACACCTAGGCGGTGCCGACTTCGACCGGGTAATCGTCAACTACTTTGTTGACGAGTTTAAGAAAGAGTCCGGCATCGATATCTCGGCCGACAAAGCAGCCATGCAGCGCCTGCGTGACGAAGCCGAGAAGGCTAAAATTGAACTCTCAACTGCACAAGAAGTTGACGTCAACCTTCCCTTTTTGACTGCTGATGCTGAAGGCCCCAAGCATTTTGAGCACAAACTGACCAGGGCTAAGCTGGAGGATCTGGTCCGCGACCTGATCGAGAAGACCACCGCGCCATGTGAGAAGGCGTTGAAAGATGCAGGGCTAAAAGCTAGCGACATTAACTCAGTCGTGCTTGTTGGTGGCATGACTCGCATGCCAGCGGTGCAAGAAAAAGTGAAGCAGATCTTTGGTAAAGACCCGATGAAGGGTGTAAACCCGGATGAAGTGGTCGCGGTTGGTGCTGCTATCCAAGGCGGCGTATTGCAAGGTGACGTAAAAGACGTACTACTCCTCGATGTTACCCCACTGAGCCTGGGTATCGAGACCATGGGCGGCGTCTTTACTAAGCTCATCGAGCGCAATACCACGATTCCGACGAGCAAATCAGAAGTATTTTCAACTGCCGCTGATAGCCAACCGCAAGTTGAAATTCACGTGGCCCAGGGTGAACGCGAAATGATAGCCGGCAACAAGAGCCTCGGCCGCTTTATCTTGGATGGCATTCCTCCGGCCCCACGTGGCGTTCCGCAGATTGAAGTCACCTTTAATATCGATGCGAACGGTATTCTGAATGTGACAGCGAAAGACAAGGGTACCTCTAAAGAGCAGAGCATCACCATCCAAGGTTCTGGTAACTTGAGCAAAGAAGATGTTGAGAAGATGGCGAAGGAAGCTGAAGCTCATGCAGACGAAGACAAGAAAAAGAAGGAAGCCGTTGAAGCTCGCAATCTGCTTGACTCTGCGATATACCAAGCTGAGAAGCTGAAAAGTGAGGCAAAAGACAAGCTATCTGACGAAGACATGAAGTCGCTGAATGAAGCCATCGACGCTGCCAAGAAAGTATCAGGTGATGAAAGCGATGACAAAGACAAGCTTGAGACGGCTGCCAAAGAGCTGAACGACAAAATTATGCCGATCGGCGCCAAAATGTACCAAAGCGCCAAGGCGGAGGCTAAGCCTGAAGAGGGTGCTTCATCTGACAACAAGGAAGATGGTCCAGTCGAAGGTGAAGTCATCGACGATTCGAAAGAGTAAATGAGTATCTGGGGAGAACTTGAGTCTTCGGTCGCAGTCGTGACGGATGCTCGGTTTGCCCATCTGGTGCCTAAGCGGTAGTGTAGTAGGATAAAATAATCTCATGGCTACGAAGCGCGACTATTACGAAGTGTTAGGCGTCGGCAAAAACGCCAGTGCGGACGAAATTAAAAAATCGTACCGTCGGTTGGCAGTGCAGTATCATCCCGACAAACAAGGCGGGTCGGAAGAGAAATTTAAAGAGATTGGCGAAGCCTACGAAGTTCTTAAGGATGCTGAAAAACGCAAGCGCTACGATCAGTTTGGCCATGCCGGAGTCGGGGGCAATGGAGCCGGTAGTGGGTACGGTGGATTTAATGGCTTTGGCCAACAAGGTCAGGAAATGCATTTCGATTTTGGTGACCTGGGGCTGGGCGATATTTTCGGCAGTTTCTTTGGCGGTGGCGGACAGCAGCAACGTCGGCAAGCCCGTGGCCGTGACGTTGAGGCCCAAGTCGAGATCACGTTTGAGCAAGCAGTGTTCGGCACCGAAGCCGATCTCGTATTAAACCTGGAAGACGTTTGCGAACACTGTAAGGGCACGACGGTGGAGCCGGGGTATGAACTGAAAGCCTGCGACATTTGCAAAGGCACCGGGCAGGTTATTAACGTCACACGCACTATTTTCGGCAATATTCAGCAAGCAAGCGTGTGCCCAAAGTGTCGCGGTACGGGCAAGATACCGGAAAAAGTTTGCACAAAGTGTCGCGGTACGGGCACGCAGGCGAAAAGGCAGACGATTAAACTAAAGATTCCAGCCGGCATCGATGATGGTGCAACCATCCGGCTACGCGAACATGGCGAAGCCATTGCTAATGGTCCGAAGGGCGACTTATACGTCAATATTCGAGTCAAGCCGCATAAGAAATTCACACGTGAGGGTGATCTAATATTGAGTAAAGAACACGTCGATATGGTTGAGGCTGCGCTCGGTGCTACCATCGACGTAGATACGGTCGATGGTAAAGTCACCATGAAAGTTCCGGGTGGGACGCAAAGCGGCTCTGACTTCAAACTTTCCGGGCACGGTGTGCCACACTTACGTGGTGAGACCCGTGGCCCGCACATCGTTACCATTCTTGTCGATACGCCAACAAAACTCACCAAACATCAGCAAGACCTGCTGCAGGAATTTCAAAAGCCTGAAAAAAAGCGTGGCTTATTCTAATACGTAAACAGCAGCTCGCGTTAGGCTGCTGTTTACTATCCGGCAATCTATGGTTAAGCGTGATGCTGCGTGGTGCGCCAGCCGCTGAACGCGTTGAGCAGTGCCACGAGTATGATCGATCCGATCAGTGACCATAGTATGCCAGCCCAGCTGAAGCCAAGGTATGACTGGTTTGTGCCCATGAGTATGGTTGATAACAAGCCACCAATAAATGAGCCCACGATGCCGATAATAACGCTGGCTGCCAGGCCCTCGCTACGCCCCATAATCTGCGATGCCAACCACCCGACGATTGCGCCGATAACGATTGATACTAATAGTGTCATATGCGTTTGTCTCCTCCCCAAGTTACCTAGTACCAGCTTATGATAGTATTACGCACGCGACGATTAAGTTTATTACAGTGCCTAGGTCTACGGTCAGGTTTACACCTTGCAAAACAAGGCATTGCGCTAGATAATGGCGCGTATGAGGCACCCCGCTCATCAGTCCGGCATTGTAACCGCGATTGTCACCTTGCTCCTCATCTTTATTGCAATTGCTGCGCTTGTGTTCTTGCGTGTCCGGGCTGTACAGCCATAACCATCAGAGTGGTAACAAGAAGTCTATGAAGCAGAAATACATACTTGTGGTAGATTCGTTGCCGCCAAGCATCCTACAAAGCATGGTGAAAATACGCGCGTTGCCCGGATTTGCTGACTGTGGGCTGTATGTTCTTACGCGGCAACCCCAAAGATACGAGCGTCTAGTGGCGGCTTCGTCAGTACCTGTAGAGTTGGCTAGGTGTAGTTTTGAGGACCCTGAAACATTGCGCACCCTCTTGAAACCTTACCTTGAGAAACTCGTTGGCGTGGTTTGCCGCGGCGATAAGCGCATACAGTATTTACGGAAAGTGGTGCCGCTATTGCCGGCTCATGTTCGGGTTGCTTCAGTTGAAGCGCTTACTAAAGCCACCAATAAGCTTTTAATGCGCGAAGCATTTCAGAAAGCATATCCGGAAATTACACCTAAGTTTGTGCGAGTAGGCAGTAGTGCCGAGGCCGCCATACGTGAAGTAGAGCAAGCCATGACCTATCCTGTTATTGTAAAACCTGCCAATCTTGCCTCCAGCTTGCTGATACATGAATGTTCAACCAAAGCAGAACTCGTCGATGCACTTCAGACTGTGTTTACTGAAATCCAGCGAGTGTACGAGCAGGAGCACCGAATCGACGAGCCACAGGTAATCGTAGAAGAATACCTAGAAGGTGACTTCTACTCCGTAGACGCGTATGTTATGCACTCTGACGCCGTCTATTACACCCCCCCTGTTGCGTATATACCAGCCAAACAGCTAGGCGTTGACGACTTTTTTCTGTATAAGCGGTTTATGCCGACTGAGCTGCCTAGCGAGGAGATAACGGCTGCTAACGAAACAGTCCGTAAAGCCCTTTCTGCAATTGCGCTAACGTATTCGTCAGCACATGTGGAGCTGGTGCGTACGCGAGCGGGCTGGAAAATTATCGAGCTAGGGCCGCGCCTTGGACGCTTCCGCAATACTATGTACCGTCAGGCGTACGACATTGACCATTCGCTCAATGATATATTGATTCATCTCGGCCGCGAGCCGCGTATACCAACTGCTGCAGTACGGCAGTGTGCAACGTATAGCATCTACCCGCATAGCGAGGGAAAACTGCGCGAAATTCACGGTCTAGAAATTGTCACGTCCAGCCCGCTGCTGGTGTGGAGCAGCATCGTTGCCCAACATGGAGATGTCTGCCGATTTGCAAAGCACGGTGGCCACGCTCTTGCGGAATTCGCTATCGCAAGTGAAGATGTTGCTGCCTACATGGCAGCCGTGAAAGAAATAGAATCAAATGTATATGCCATTGTCGACTGATGCCCAGGATGAAACTGTGCGCTTTAGCGATCTTATGAAGACCGCGCGCCTGATTGCTGATGCAGCCAAAAAACGCGGATGGAAAGTCGATCAATATTATCCGGGCAGCTCGCACTTACTGCTCGCGATTGAGCCGGGCAAGGCTATTGAGATTTACAGTGCAACTCCGCCACAGACTTCATATATTGCGGCGCATCGCGCAGATGATAAATATGCCACGCATCAACGGTTTGCATCACATGGCTTGCCAGTTCCGGAAACGTATTTTGTTACTGAAGGTGCTGAGATCGACGCCGCCGCCGAGACGTTTTTAGCGCATAAACGCGCTTTTGTCATTAAGCCTTTTGATGCTGGGCATGGTAACGGTGTAACGGTAGCTGTCACCACAATGAATCAAGCGCGGGATGCCGCCCAATTTGCACGACAATTCAGTGACAGTATTATTGTGCAAGAATATATTGCGCACCCGATTGACGTGCGTGTACTCTGTATCGGTTATACCTATCAAGCTGCTCTTATCCGTCACCCAGCACGCATAAAAGGAGATGGCAAGCATACCATTCGGGAGCTGGTTGAGCGTGAGAACCAGCAGGAGAACCGTGGCCAAGCCTACAGGAGCACTTTAGGCCGCATTGATATTGCGCTAGCGGAACGGTACCTTGGTGCCGAACTTGCAGCAATTGCACCTGATGGCGTAGACATTCAGGTTGTAGGCACTGCAAACGTCGGCACGGGTGGAGAAACGGAAGATGTCACCGACGATATCCCAGATTGGCTACGCTTGCTTGCAGAATCCGCAGCAAAAGTAGCCGAGCTTCCCGTCTGCGGTGTCGACATCTTGCTTTCGGATAGGCCGAAAGGCGGCACCGCTGCCGCACTGCAGCCCAAAATCATCGAAATCAATAAATGCCCGGCACTCTTTATCCATGAGCAGCCCACCATAGGCAACCCACAGGATGTTGTATCGAGATATTTAGATTACCTCGAAGTATCTCTTCAAAACGCTGTTGCTTAATTGACCCTTATAGTTTATAATAAACAAGATCAAAACAGCGTAGCTATGTCCAACATACGACACAAGACGATCATCGGCCGTGCGGAACTCGTTCGCTTTCCTGAACTGGGTGATATATTAATTCCAGCTAAAATCGACACGGGTGCGGACGTCAGCAGTCTGTGGGCAAGCAACATCCAAGCAACCGATACCGGACTGACATTTACGCTGTTTAACAAAGCAAGCCGTTATTATACCGCTCACGTCGTCACTGTTCCTAAGAGTCAGTATCATATGACTCGTATTGCCAGCTCGTTTGGAGAAAAAGAGCTGCGCTATGTGGTAAAGTTGCGTATAGAGCTGAAGGGACGCCGCATCAAGGCATCTTTTACCCTTTCAAATCGAAGCTCAAAATTGTATCCGATTCTCATTGGCAGACGCCTGCTGAAAGGTAAATTTTTAGTAGATGTTGAAGCCGGCGAGCCACTAAAACAGCAAGAATACAGACGCATGCAGAGGCTCGCAGAAGAGATGCAGAATATTAGCCAAGAACAAGAGAACGAGAGGTAATGTTATGAATATTGTCATTCTATCCAAAGGGGCCTTGAACTATACAACAAAGCGCCTCAAAGAAGCCGCTTTAGTGCGCGGACATGAAGTACGCGTCGTTAACTATGCCAAGTGCTACATGACCATCGAAAAGGGCAACCCGGTCGTATACTACAAAGGTGAAAAACTGACTGGCGTCGATGCGATCGTGCCGCGTATAGCACAAAGCCTGACGAAATACGGTACAGCAGTCGTACGACAATTTGAGATGCAGGGCGTCTTTACGACGTCGAGCTCGATTGCCATTAACCGCAGCCGTGACAAACTGCGGGCGTATCAGTTACTTGCAAAAGCTGGCGTGGGCGTTCCGAAGACAGTTTTTGCTCGTGAGACGGCAGACTTTGAAGAAGTCATTGAGCTTGCCGGCGGCACGCCGGTGATTATTAAGGTTGCACGAGGTACACACGGTAACGGCGTGGTATTGGCGGAGACGCGCAAAGCAGCTAAGGCAGTAATGCAGGCATTCTATGTTGAGAGTGTGAGCTTTGTGGTGCAAGAATTTGTACAAGAATCCGCCGGTAGCGATATACGTGCATTGGTAGTTGGCGGTCGTGTTGTTGCGAGCATTATGCGCCAAAGTTTGACAGAAGACTTCCGTTCCAACACTCATCAAGGCGGCGTCGGCAAGCGAGTGAAACTGACTGAAGAAGAGGAGAAGACAGCGCTCAAAGCAGCTAAAGCTATGGGCCTGCCTATTTGTGGCGTTGATATGATGCGCTCTGAAAAAGGCCCGCTGGTACTTGAAGTTAATTCATCAGCAAGTTTAAAAACACCCGAGCTGCTCACCAAGCGCGATGTGGCTACAACGATCATTGAATACATAGAGCACAACGCTAAGGCCCGCCATAAGAAAGATAAAGTTGGCGCGTAATCCTACCGCGGCTGCTTAACATCGTGCTCATGCTATACTGCTCTCATGAGTTCGCCCCAAATTGCGTTGATCGCATTAATTATCGTGCCAGTCATCATGATTATGGTGCTGTATGCCAACGCGACACTTGTCTTTTTAAGTCTTTGTCTAGGTGCGGTGGTGACGCAATTTTTAGCGCACGATATAGAGGACTTTGCGAATCTATTTTTCCCGCAGGCTAACCTTGCACCCTATGAATTCAAAGTTGGGCTTGTGCTCGCGCCAGCACTGCTTACGACATTGCTCATGGTTCGTTCAGTGAAAGGCGTACGATACTGGCTGAATATTCTACCAGCGGCAGCGGTCGGTGGTTTGGTCCCTCTTTTAGTAGTTCCGTTGCTGCCAAGTATGGCCCGTGAACCAATAACGCATGTTGCATTGTGGCAAGGCTTGTCGAGAGCACAGGACCTCGTCGTCGGCGGCGGGGCACTGGTGAGCCTGTTGTTTTTGTGGGTGCAACGCACCAGGCACGCCAAAGAGCCGAGCGATAAAAAGTCGAGCTAGATTGACTTTTCCCCTTAAAAAACAGATAATGTAAGCTGTTTTTCCCGTACTCCCAGGAAAAAGAAGCCGGCCAATTCGTGTCATTACATACCGGGCCCATAGCTCAGTTGGTTAGAGCAGAAGCCTTTTAAGCTTCTTGTCGTGGGTTCGAGTCCCACTGGGCCCTCCAATACACGTATGATTATTAGAGCCCTCCTGCTACTATCATAAGTATAATGGCTCTGTTAATAGTATTCTCAGTGTCCGTACTAGCTATAACTTATCTAGTAGTGTGGTCAATAAAAAAGTCGCCCAAAAGTATCGTATCTTCGCAAAACATACTTTTTAGAAAACTATCAAAAATAATGGTTAGTTTATTGATGCTTCAGTTTTTTGCCGGTCTGATAGTGAATCTATGGATAACATTGCCGGGCAGTCATCCTGGTAGTCACGCATCAGAGTATTTTATGGGTGTTGCGCAAGGGGTGAGTTGGGCGATTGCCGATAGTAAAATTATCCTTCT
>JANWHZ010000023.1 GCA_025450135.1 Candidatus Saccharimonadales bacterium | reverse complement strand
GTAGACAGCTATATGCATAGCAAGATGTATGTTGAGACCGCTGAAGAAGTAACGGTACCATCAGTAACAATTGACGGCTATTGCAGGAAACATAACATTGGGTCGGTCGATCTGATCATTATGGATATAGAAGGCTATGAAGATAAGGCTTATCACGGCATGCGTGGTACTATTCAGGCGAGCCCAAGCCCAACCTTGTTTATTGAATTCACTCGCGAAAGCTACAAGGACCCAAAAGCCTTTTATAACATGATGCTCCAGGATTTTGGCAATGTGTACATCATGGATGATGAGGGTTATATTATGCGGCCACCAAAAACCGATTACGAATATGTTATAGGCGGTGGTGATGACTGGGTTATGCCAATCTTTTCAAAGAATGTAAAACTAGCCAATAAGTGATCTTATATGCCCATGCATGACAGAACGATAGTTTATGTAGATGTGACGCAGCTTGTGCATTGGTCTGGCCGCCTAACTGGTATCCCGAAGGTTATGGATGAGCTTGCCGTTCGCTTTGCCGAGCAGCCACATACGAGATTTGTATCCTGGGTAAAAGACCAGCGCGCCTTGTGTGAAATCGATTTCCGGCGAACACGGGAACGTGGTGAGGTCATCTATCTCGAACCTGGATTACACGCTACACCGATAACTCTCAAACCAACACCAACTCGATTGTCAGTGGAGGCGAAACGAGCTACCAAAGCTGGCGTGAGGCGGTTGCTTAAACTCAACAGTCGCATATCCGGATATGTAGAGACAAGGTATCGCGAGCGACTTGCAAGTAGTCGTGTGCCTGCGAGCATCCAGCCGGGAGACGTACTTGTTATTCCGTGGGGTGAATGGTGGGATCAAGCATTTACGGACTATGTCGTAGCGCAAGAAAGTATTGGCGTCCACGTCGTACAGATTATCCATGACATCGCCACCACTACCCAGTCACAATTCTTCGAACAACTTGCGGTCAGCCCGACTACATATAACGCAGCCGTATTGCCGGGTGCTAGTCTTGTGCTGGCCGTATCGCGTAATACCAAACGCGAACTGGAAAGATGGCTGAAAGCAAGTCAACTACGGGTACCTAAAATTGAAGTCATTCGTAATGGTGACGATATTGCTGTTCCAAAGCTAGAGCGGCCCAAGGATGAGCAGTTTACAGCAGCAAAATTGTCCGGGAAGGATTACTTGCTGACGGTCGGGACCATTGAGGCCAAAAAGAACCATGCGCTGCTGTACTATGTGTATAAGCTCGCACTGGAGCGCGGTATCAAATTACCGAAAGCTGTAATTGTCGGTAGGCGTGGGTGGGGGACGGACGATATATACGAGATCATGACACACGACCCAGCTGTGAAGGATCAATTTGTTTTCTTGCATAATGCCAGTGACACCGAACTGGCGTGGCTATATGACCACTGCTTGTTTACGCTACAGCCAAGTTTTCATGAAGGTTGGGGCATTCCGATCGCACAGAGTGTAGCCCGTGGTGTACCGTGCCTCTGCAGTAACACCAGTAGTATGGTCGAAATAGCGGAGGGTGTTGTAGGGCATTTCTCGCCATTTTCTACCGATGAGTGCCTGGCAGCTGTCGAGCGTTGGCTTCGACCAAAGGTATTGGCGGCAGCACGCGAACGTACCAAGAGTTACCAGCCGACAACTTGGCATGACACTTTTAAGTTAGTACAGTCGTACATGAAGGAGTTATAAATGGCAGAACGTACTATCCGTGTGCTTCACTTCAGCTCGCGCTACGAAGAATGTGGTGTTGCGAAGTATCTGGCGCACCATATTAAGGGCATGGAAGATGCGCCAGGCATTCATAATGAATACTTCGACGTCTCGCCATACGAGACGTACAACATGAAGCAGGAAGACATACAGCATATGGCAGAGCGGCTTGAAGCCCAGCTCAAGGATTACGACATCCTACATGTCCAGCATGAATTTGCATTGTATGCTCAGGACTCATTTCGACGCATCGTTGAAGCCGGGAAGCGGTCAGGCAAAAAAATCGTAATAACAGCGCATCTTTCACCAGCGCAGCATCAGGACAGCAAGCCAGTGCATTTACATGGCTTAGGGCCGCGTAGCTGGTCACTGTTTGTAAGGGAGATCCGTCGCCACAATCAATTTATGAAGACACATCTCGCACCTTTTAAAATGGCAGATTTGATACTCGTCCATAACGAGCTAGCCGTTGAAGGTTTGAAGACTTTAGGGGTTGTCCCTGACCGCATACGCAAACTGCCCCACCCGGTGCAGCTATTTGAGCACCCTCCCAAGCCGACACATTACATCGCCGACCATCTAAATAAAAAGCCAGGAGACGTTATTTACTGCACAATTGGCTTCATACATCGCTACAAAGGAATTGTCCAGGCCGTACGTGCGCTCAAATTTCTTCCAGACAACTACAAACTCGCTATCTTGGGTGGTATGAAGCAGGACAGTGATGACGTACCGTTTTACGACAAACTCACCGACCTTGTCAATTCGCTTGACCTACGTGACCGTGTTTACATTACTGGCTATGTGGCTGACGACGACACATTGAATGCTTACATTCGCGAGTGTGACGTCTGCCTATATGCTTACGACCGCGTTTATTATGCTGCAGTTTCGTCTGGCAGTTTCAATCTGGCGTTCGCTAATGGCATGCCAGCAATCGCATTTCCTACCGCCTCGATTAAAGAGCTTGCTGACGACGCTAATGGCGCTGTCGTACTGTGCGAAACGTTTGCGTATTATGAACTAGCCCGTGAGCTTAAGCGAATTGATCTCAAAAGCCAAGCTAAGTTATCGGTTGACTATGCTAAAAAGATGGCATGGCCGAATGTCTCGAAACAACTTGTCCAAATCTATAAAGATTTAGTTTTCGCAAGCTAGCGTTAGTGCACGACAAATTGCCAGTATAGGCCGTAGTCATTCATCCACGAATAGCCGTCTGCTACCGGATCGAAGTATTCTTTGTACGTGCCGGGTGTAGCAGGCGCGGTTACCCAGAAGCCGAAGGTAGCGGTTTGTCCCGGGGTGACAGTAGGCTGTTGGATAGTTGCTACACGATTGATGGATGGCCATGTGCTGTCGTGAAATAAACTTGTCCGATCGTTCGGCTGCCAGGTGCCCAAGTTTATGTAGCCTTGTCGCCATGTTACGTTTCCGGTATTAGTACCTTGTAGTGTGAGGAAGATGCGGCTACCTGCCGTGACATTGTTCAGATCGGCTGGCGTTGTCTTAGTAGCGTCAGTGTAGGCACCTTGGCCGGTCCACAACCAAGTGTAGCGTTGTGGCTGGACGGTGACCTGCCAATAAACGCCATAATCGTTAAGCCAGCTGATGCCGTCTGCTACCGGATCGAAGTATTCTTTGTACGTGCCGGGTGTAGCAGGCGCGGTTACCCAGAAGCCGAAGGTAGCTGCCTGGCCTGGATTCACCACCACCTGGTCAATAGTTGCAGCACGGTTAGCGCTTGGCCAGCTGCCATCACGGAAGGAACTTAGACGATCTATCGGCTGCCAGGTCCCGAGATTTAGATAATTTTGTTTCCATGCGATATTGCCAGTATTTATGCCACTTAATGTCAGGTATATGCGACTGCCAGCAACGACGTTAGAAAGGTCAGCGGGCGTCGATTTGCTTGAGTCGGTATAGGCGCTTTGCCCTGTCCATAACCAAGTGTAATGCTGTGGCTGAACGCCAAACTCCCAATATAGGCCATAGTCAGTCATCCAGCTGAAGTTATCGGCAACCAAGTTGAAGTATTCTTTATACGCCCCCACTTTTGATACGGTTACCCAGAAACCAAATGTGCCTGTTGAGCCGGGCGCGACACTAGGTTCTAGTAGTGTTGCGGCTCTGTTAGTGCTTGACCATGTAGTGTCGTAAAGTGAGCTGGCACGGTCCGCTGGTTGTGACGTTCCGAGGTCTACATAACCCTGACTCCATGTTGCTGTGCCAACATTTTTTGCGTGGAGCACGAGATAATATCTGCTTCCAACAACAATTGAGTCAAGGTTAACCGGTGTACTCATCGAACTATCGGTGTACGCCCCTTGGTCGATGTACTGCCAACTATATGCAGAGACTAAGGCTGGCCCAAACCAGCCAGTAAAGATATTAAAGAAGCTCTGGTTTCCTGGGAAGTGAGGGGTATACCAATACAGAGCTGCTGTTGCGCCGGTGTCCATATGTACCGCTGTACCGTCAATTGTCGTGTAGCCATCATAGATTGACGAGCCGCCGCTCGGACATGTCTGCCACGTACCTTGTGTCATCGGTCCGCTGTAACAGCTTTGTGGATCGTCAGAGTTATCCCATACGTCACCTATTTGGGGGCTGTTTGTCTTTTGAACGTCCCAGTTGATATTACCTTCAGCACGCTGTTCCCCGAATCGTAAAAGCCAGGCGGCTCGGATAAGCTGTTGTGTAAACCCAGCTTTAGAAGAAGTGTCAACGCAGGTGCCGTTAATGCTTGTAACTGTTGTGCCGTTTAATGTATAAAGGTTAACGTTGGAATAAGTATATGACCCCTGACTATCCGGGCATCCGTACCCAACGGCAGATGCGTAGCGGTACACACTACACCCGGCACTGCCGTCAACTAAGCCTTCTTCTTTCTGTAATGTGGCGATCAAAACCTGGGGGTTAAGTCCGTACGCGTTGGCTGCGTCATATATTACCTGACCCGCAGTAACGTTATTGCCATACGTGAATCCATTTATGGGCGTATAGCCCGTTGGATCGCGCGAGAGAAAATGGTTATTTGAACTGATGCAGCTGCTGGGAAACTGGTTCAAAAAGGCGTCAATCTGCTGTGCGTTCATAGTGTTGGTATTATCAAAAACTCGATCGTCAATAATCCTGTTTTGGTCGAACGTTGCCGCAAAGGCTGACGAACTAAAAACAAAGACAGCGGCAATCGATAGACCTGCCGAGGATGCCGCAAACTTTACGAATCGCTTCATGGTGAAACCTCCAAACTAAGTGCATCGTTCGAGATCTCAACCTGACTACCTAGAGTTGCCTTTGCTTGGATTGTCCACGTACCTTCAGTTATATTGTAATCTTGTAGCTTCCAGTTATTCCAATAAGCTGAGCCACCAGCATCGGTGGTCTCGGCAGGGAGCTGTCTGGTGACACTTCCGCTGGTAAAAATAATTTGGCACGTTGCCCCTGGATTGGTAGTGCAGACAGAAGTAAGGAAACTTGATCCGGGAGGGTTATTACTGAGGTTTGGGTGATGGGTGCTGACGAAATTTCCTATTGGCGCCATAAGCTTCGTGTTAGTGTCATTTCCTGTATCAGCCTTAGCTGAGCTAGGTTGCTGATTGTCGTTGTTCTGAGATTGCTTGCTCGGTGGTGACGTTTCACCCTTTTGCGTAGCTACCACAGGAGAGCCGCTTTTATTGAAAAGATGAATTCGACCTGTCGCTTGAAGTACGGCTGTAATTACAATTGCCAGTAATACACATCCCCCTACGATGTATAACGTCCGAATTAATCCGTTGGTTCTTGCCCAATGTGCCATGTGTTTTCCAGGGTGCAAAACGCTTACCCTACACTAATTTTAACATGTGCTGCCAATCATTCTCGTGCAGGTGGACCTAGTAAATGAGTTGCAGACCGGCTGATGATCCGTACCGGGTGCGAACGTTGGTAACGTTATCCCCTGTAAGTATGACGTAATGCTTATTTGTGTAGCATAGGACGCTGTTATCGAAGCGATACCACTCGATCTGCCCAGGTATCTCACTTTGCGTTGCAGGAAACCAGCAGCCATGCACTATGTCGTGGTGTATGACATTGAGAAATGCAGACGCAACTGTATCCTCAGACAAATAGTTACTTGCGACGATGACTGATGTATTGGGTTGCGGTCTGATTATCTCTGGGTATGCTTTGACTATCTCGTTGGCCACGCGGCTACTCACCGAGAGCCTATAGTGCAAAAACTGCAGCGAATTTAGCGGGGTCTGAGAACTAAGTATGGCAAGTAAGATAAGAGCACCCAGGCACAGCAGGGCGGGTACTGTTTGCAGCTGATCGTCTAGTGTACGCATCAGCCCCAGTATCATGGCGCAGCCAAAAGTGAAGAACACTAGAGCAACAAGCCATTCAAGCTTGATCGAATAATAGCTTGTTTGACCAGTGCTCCACTGTTCGTAAATATATACCGCCCCAGTCAACAACAGAGGCCAGGTAAGAACGTTCGCAAGTGAATATCTGAGCACAGTGTTCTTGGAAGTAAAGACTACCCAGATTGCAATACCGGCCAGGAGTGAGGTTAGGAGGTAATTGACCGGATCTATGCCACCGGCGGTGTTGAGGGTAACCGCACCATGTGAGTAGTGCACTTGAATATATACCTGCACCATACCTGCTAGGACAATAAGTACCGACATGATTGCTGCTAGCCGATGCCTTGGTGAAGTTACCAATTGCAGGGTACTTAAGTAAGGTCTTCCATAGTACACAAGGAGTGCCAATAAAATCGTCGCGATACCTATAGGCAAAGTTAATAGCCAAGTCAGGCTCATCCCAGCAGTTAAGAGTGAGACTGTTAGTAAGAATGCGTTGAGCTCGATACGCTCAGACGGGCGCACCAACTCAGTAACAAGCACCATCAGCACAAGTGAGAGAAGTAACTGCAACATAAAGGAGCTAAAACCAGCGTGCAGAATCTCTATAAACCAAATAAGTTGAATCCCACCAATAAGTATAAACACCGCCGGAGCCTCAAGTTTAGTGAGCCGTTTTGGCCACATAGACCGGCATATGTATAGCACAACCCGACAGAACATGTATATCAACAAGGCATACCATAGTAGGCGTGTAATTAAATACACGGTTAGTACTACACTCAGGTGGCTAATACTGTCAACGCGGAAGTTGTCGCTAAGCGCGCGCCACCATAATGCGTTAACTAGATGCCACCCTTGTGGGTAATACGGGCTAGCGTCATACGGGCTAGCTGTCTTTATGCCATATTGATAACCTTGAGATTGATAGTCACGTAAAGTCAGATCTAGGTGGACTGTCTCATCTGTTGAGAGAGCACTAAAGCGAATAAGTGTGCCCAAGTTTGGGCCTGCATGAAGAATGAAAACGCACAGCACCATGATGCTTGTTGCCGTTGCTGCTAGTGCAATCCAATCTTCGGTATCCACCCAAGACTTTTGATCCAGTTTGGGCCGTGCTGCGCGGAAATAGAAATAGAGCGGGACGACGAGCTCAGCAGCTACCACTAATGGAGTGGTAAGCGGTGCGTGAAGAATCCATGCCATGATGCCTAGTATTTGGTCGAAGCATGAAATGAGCAGAAAGAAGAGTGCCATACGGAAGGCTACTGTGAGCCGCTTCAGTATCGGTACGTATATCGACCAAAGCGCAATGCAACCTACCATGGGAATCAATCGTAAAATAGGCACGAATGAACATATAAGGAATACGACTGCAAGCGTAGGTAGTCTGTACTTTTTGTCTAGCAGGTGAACCCTCATCTGCTGATAGTCTAAAGAATGAAGCTGCAATTATCAAACACTCTAGAGATAGTGTAGGCAGCTAAAGGTCATATATAATTACGATTACTATGCAGCTAGTGCTATCACTTCTCGTCGGAGTTCTGCTCGTTGCGGGACAGGCTATGTGGAAGCTCGCCATGGGTGCTGTCCTCAAAGAAGGAGGCGATTTCGCTGCCCTATTGCACTCGCCATTACAAATCCTCCTCAGCCCAGTCTTTATCCTAGGTTGTGTCATTTATGCTGTCGCTACGGTGCTCTATATGTATGTGATATCAAAATATAACTATGGCATTAGTTACGCCATGATTGTTGCTTGCTCAACTATCTTGGCCTCATTGATTGCAAGCCTACTCTTTAAAGAGCATCTTACAATGACAAATGTTGCAGGGCTTGCGTTAGTCGTAGTTGGTATAACATTGCTGGTGAAGAAGTAGCTGCTACTTTATAGCGGTGTAAATACTGTTCAGCCCGTACACAAAACGGTGTCGCCGTATATTCTTGAACCCTGCATCGGCTAAGATCTTCTTTACGTATGTGGGCGACATCCCCATGAGTTCGTGGGCATGGTCAATATGTCGTTCTTGGTGGTCTGGATCGTTATGGAAGCGTAGCCAGTGTATAAATTTGCCGAGGCGTGGCGTGATCATAGTGACTATTATCTTGCCATCCTTCGCTAGTACCCTATAAGCATCTTTGACTGATGCTTCACGGTTGGGAATGTGGTTCAAGCACGCTAAGTAACTAACGGTGTTGAATTCGCCTTTCTTGAATGGAAGCTTAGCAGCATCTTTAATGACCACGTCACAGCCTTCCCAGCTAGCAACATCTACACCTACGCCGTTCCCGTAGCTGCGCACGAAATTGTTAGCCCCGCAGCCGATATCTAGGACGCGGCCTTTTGCTTGACGCATTGCTTGGATAACGCGCTCGTCGTCAATAGGGGTAAGGCCTAGTTTCAGTGACTGCTCACGTGACAATAGGCATAATAGCGGGAAAGCAAGTCTGCTCAGTGCAGTTTTTGGCAAGGACGGTATATTGATGATGTCAGTTTTAAAGTAGCCCAGTTTCGCTTCTGCCATAGACGTTAGTTTCGCGCGTTCGTTTAACGTGCTTTCTCCTTCTTTGTAACTCTTATCTGCGCATTTCGCTTATTCTCACCTACGGAAAGTATGATCGATAGTTCCTTGTGCAGCTCAGTGACCCGTCGCTCCAATGATTCAATACGAATTCTGGCCCGGTTTGCCATATACAGCACTACAATGATACCGGTAATCTGGATGACGTCAAAGAGGCTGAGTGGCTCAGTTTGGGTAAGCTTCCTGGAGAATAGAAAATCATATACCCCATTCGCCGATAGCAGGCCAAGCAGGATGACACCCCAAATAGAGAGTTGCACGAGTAGTTTTCGACGAGGGATTTTCTTAAGCTTGTAGTCGACAAATATACCAAAGACCGCTGCGAAAACGAGCGGCAGGTTAAGTATGATAAGGATTAGGTATCTACTCACTAAAAAGCTCGATTACACGTCTCGTCAGGAGAGATTTAATGATGTTAATCGCGTTCCAATTATTCTGGCCTTTGAGCTTGGAATATTCTGTATATATAGCCTGGATCGGAAACTCACCAACCATAAGATTGAGCTGTCTTGCGCGCCAGAGCATCTCTGAGCAGAATTCGTAACCGGTTGTTTTCCACTTTAGCTCCTGTAGCCCGCGACTTGAAAGCACTCGAAGGCCGGATTGAGAGTCTGTAACTTTTATACCGAATAGCAGCCGCGTAACCCATGTAAGCCCTTTATTGCCCAAGATCTTAATCCGTGACATACCATTGTCATTTATTAGACGGCTGCCAATCAGTAAATCAAAATCAGAGTGCACTATTTCATCAACACCGCGCAACACGTCATGTGGATCATGTTGACCGTCTGCGTCACAGGTGCAAGCAACGTCGAAGTTATGGCGCTGTGCGTAGCTGAGCCCTGTAGCCGTTGCGCCACCACTGCCAGTATTGAGGATATGTCGGATGGTGTAGGCACCTGCTCGCTTTGCTTCACTTAGCGTGTTGTCTTTGGAGCCGTCGTCGACAACGATAATCTGGAAAGAATAATTAGTCTTCTCAAACACGGCCCACAGTTTCTGGATTACCGACGCAATGACGCTACCTTCGTTATACGCAGGCATAATTAACGCAACTCGAACCTTCCCCCTGTGCGCCATATACCAACCAGTTTAGCAGTTTTCCTTAGACGCCCCAAGGTCGAGGCTAAAACGGTGCACTTCTCACGTAGCCTGTCTATCAAGCACCCTCTTAGTTGTCATACGATGGCGTATGAGTTGGCAGGCAGGCCTAGTAAGGTAGCAACGTAGTTGCTTAGCAGCAAGCGGGAAGCTACCATACACTACATGCGAATAGACGCACTGAAGCATCTAAGTAACCACACGAAGCGGTACGTTACGGTTGGTGTCATTGTTTATGCCATCGAGCTTGTAGTCATTGCTGTTGGGCAAAAGTGT
>JANWHZ010000022.1 GCA_025450135.1 Candidatus Saccharimonadales bacterium | reverse complement strand
TCGGCATCCCTACATAAAATCGTTGTCTGGCTCCGGCAGAATATCGGGCCGGATGTATTAGTGAGTGTGGGGTTGCAGCCGGGCATCGTTGCCGGTTGCGTTGTCAGAACTACTAATCAATATTTTGACTTTTCCCTGCGGAAACACCTACAGGACCAGCTACCCTATCTGCTCGACGCCTTAACGCCGCGAGCCGAGACGCCGGCTGCCAGCGAGGCGACGCATGGATAACACCCATTTCAAGCGGCTGGTCGAAAGTGGACGGCCAGTTGGCGATGTTGTCGGCGTCGATAAGTTTCTAGTACACGTTCGCGGCCTTCAGCCGGTTACTATTCATGCGCTCGTTATGTTCGAGGACGGTAGTAAAGGTTTTGTTCGCTATGTGCTCGACGACTCAGTTGTTATTCTGCACCTTGGTGATACGCCGGTGGTGGCGGGCATGATGGCTGTTGTACAACACAACGAGCTTGTCAGCAAGGTCGGTCAGGCATTCATCGGGCGGGTTATCTCAGTGACGGGTGCGCCGCTTGACGGCAAAGGACCGATTGTAGCCGAAGGCGCCTGGCCAGTCTTTCACAATGCGCCAAGTCTCCATGAGCGCGAAGCACTCGATACGCAACTACCAACTGGTCTTATGGTGCTCGACGAGCTGTTTCCTTTGGTCCGAGGTCAGC
This sequence comes from Candidatus Saccharimonadales bacterium, assembly GCA_025450135.1. Taxonomy (GTDB): domain Bacteria; phylum Patescibacteriota; class Saccharimonadia; order Saccharimonadales; family UBA4665; genus JANWHZ01. Next base: position 6,738 of record JANWHZ010000022.1, on the reverse strand, counting down.
GGTTGGCTATCTTAGGGGATGGCAAGTCAGGCAAGACGACGCTGGCTATGCAGACGGCCCTAAATCAGAAAGACAGTGATGTGGTTGTAGTATATGTGCTGATCTCCAAACGTCGCAGCGATGTCGATCAGCTGCTCACTAAGCTGGCCGATAACGACGCGTTGAAAAACGCTATCGTCATTGTCTCGACCACATTCGAGTCACTTGTCATAAGTTATCTGGCACCTTACGTCGGTTGCACCATGGCCGAATTTCTGTGGCAGTCCTGTGGCCGTGACGTGCTGGTTATCTACGATGACCTAACGAGCCACGCTCACGCGTACCGCGAAATCGCGCTGCTGTCCGGCGCTAGTCCAGGGCGAGACTCATATCCCGGCGATATGTTTTATGCACACTCCAGCCTGCTGGAACGTGCAGGGAGGCTGGCCAGTAACCACAAGACGTTGACCGCACTGCCACTGGTATTGGCGGCAGACGGAGACATAACCGCGTATTTGCCGACCAACATCATGTCTATCACCGACGGCCAATGGATTCTGGATATGAAAGTATTTCGAGATACTATGCGGCCGGCAGTCAGCACGGGCCTCAGCGTGACACGTGTCGGAGGCTTAGGACAAAGCGACCGTCAAAAGCAGCTCGCGGCGCAGGCTATAACGGCACTGAACGCCTATGCGCAGGCGCAGGAATATGCCCACTTTGGTTCGGAACTAGCCCTAGAAGCTCAGAAAGATTTGAAGCGTGGCAAACGTCTTATTGAGCTATTTAACCAATCCCCAGATGAGACATACACCATTCGAAGCCAGATGCTTATGCTCGACATAGTGCTGAATCTTCGGGATGACCAGATCATCGACGTAGGCACACTGAAAGGGAATGTCCGGACGGTTGCCGATAAAATGAGCGACGACAAGGATTTCGAGCAGTATCGTGACGAGCTGCTACACATGAGTCTCCAGGAGCTTAAGAAATGAAGCGTCTCTTAGACCTTGCTCAAGAAAAATCGGATCTGGCGACAATCGCCAACTTGACGAGCGCATTTGAGGGACTAGCCAGCATGCGTATCGCCCAAATTAAGAATCAGGTACAGGGGGCGCAGATTTTTTTCGATGAGCTTTGGAATATTTACACGCAGATCCGTGTCGATACCCTCTTCCGCTTTGGCCGAAGCGATAACCAGTCGGTAGTGAACAAGGAACTATGGATTGCAATTACTGCTGAGGGTGGTTTCAGCGGCGATATTGACCAAAAGTTGATCCAGTGGATGTTGCAGGACTATAACCCTGAAAAGCACGACATCATTATCATTGGTCACCACGGCGCATTGCAGCTTATTCAGGCTGGCGTAGCATTTAAGAAATATTTCAAGCTGCCAGCCAAAGACCAGAACGTGAATGTTACGCCCCTAGTTAAGTACATCCGCGACTACCGATCGACGTCGATCTATTACCAAACGTACGTTTCACTCATGGTGCAAGATATTAAGAAAATCGAGTTGCAAAAGGCTGTCCAGGAAGCTGGTCTGCACTCCAAGGGCGACGACTCAGTTATCACTGAGCAAAACTATATCTTCGAGCCAAGCACCTATGCAGTCGTGGCGCACCTTGAACGCACCATGATGGAAATTACCTTGAGCCAAAAGATTCTGGAATCCAAGTTGGCGCAGTATGCTAGCCGTTTCCGTTCGATGACCGTGGCGAAAGACCGGGCTGCCGAGTCGGAGCGATTGGTAAAATTCGCCTATGCCCGAACAAAGCGAGCGCTAGCCGATGAGCGGATCAAGGAAGTGGTGAATGGCCTACGGGCAGGGATGGTAGTGCAATGAGCCGCGGGTATATTCAAGCCATTCACGATCTAGTTCTCCATGTTGAATTTGATGACGATTTACCGGCAGTGCACGAGATGCTGATGGTCGAGCAAACCAAGACGCCACTACTCGTAGAAACTGTATATGGCGGGAACAAGGCACTTTGTTTAAATATTCGAGGCGACCGAACGATTCAAAAGCGAATGGTGGTCAATGGCACCGGAAGAACGATTGAAATCCCCGTAGGTGATGTCTTCATTGGCCGTGTAGTCAACGCCATGGGTGAGCCGATAGATGGCATTGGCCCAATTGAAGATAGCGGCTTACCTCGTCGGAGTATTTTACAGCCTCCCGCTAGCTTTGGCTCGTTCCAAGCAGCCAAGCCGGAAATATTGGAAACTGGCATCAAGGTTATTGACTTCTTTACGCCATTCGTCAAAGGTCGGAAGATCGGTATCATCGGTGGGGCTGGTGTCGGCAAGACAGTGCTGACCATGGAGCTGATCCACAACATCGCCAAGAGCAGCGGCAGTCTGAGCTTTTTCGCAGGTATTGGAGAGCGTATCCGCGAAGGCCACGAGCTATATGAGACATTGAAGGGCCGCGACCTTCTCAAGAACACGGTTATGTTCTTTGGACAAATGGATCAAAACCCAATTCAGCGTTCGCTGGTAGGTGCTTCAGCGGTAACCTTAGCCGAGTATTTCCGCGACGAGCAGGGCAAGGACATTCTGTTTTTTGCCGACAACATGTACCGCTACGTCCAGGCAAAAAATGAAGTCTCGACGCTGCTCAACCAAGTGCCAAGCGAAGGCGGGTACGAACCGACCATTTTCTCGGATGTAAAGCAGCTCCAGGATCGCCTTAGCTCATCCGAGCGAGGTTCGATCACGGCAGTGCAAACAATCTATGTACCAGCTGACGATCTTTCGGATCCTGCGGTACAAATGATCCAGCACGAGCTTGACTCGACGATTGTTCTGTCGCGGCAGGTAGCCGAGCAGGGCATCCGTCCGGCCGTTGACCTTATCCGTTCTAGTTCCTCCTTGCTGAGCCCGGACGTTGTCGGCGATCGGCACTACGTGTTGAGCGTCCAAGTTCAGGCGCTGCTACAGAAACACGAGTCGCTCAAGGGTATCATTGCGATCATTGGGGAAAACGAACTGTCGGCTGCCGATCGCGCCGACTATGCCAAAGCCAAGCGGCTTATCCAGTACTTCTCACAGCACCTGCATGTCGTAGAAAACCAGTCGGCCTACAAAGGTGAATTTATCAACCGCGAAGATATGCTCAAAGGGGTTGAGGAGATTATTGTCTAATGGCCCTTCGACAAGAAGCCAGTACCGGCGAATTTGTTGAAGACATGTCTGCGTCAGTTGCTGGAGCGCAGCCTGTTAAGAAAGTTTCCAGGACACTGCACGTCAAGATTTGGTCACCATTCCGCGTCTATTTCGATGCAGATGCTCAGTCAGTATCTGGTGTGAATGCCACCGGCCCGTTTGACATTCTGGCCCAACACCGCAACTTCATCTCGTTACTCAATGCATGCGACCTGCTACTCCGCACGTCGAGCGGTGAGGTACGCATTCGCATCTCTGGAGGTGTAATGCAGGTTCACCAGAATATGGTTAAAGTTTTCCTGGAAGTATGAAATTTCGTACTGTCTGTAAAATATTTGACACATTTTTTTGGACCGTGGTACGATCAAACCACCATCGCATGAGGTCACTGCCGGAGCGAGGTACATTTATAACGAGAGAAGCGTATCGTCTCCACCATTTGTTACTTACGTGTTACGTAGCAGATGGGGGAGACGATAATTGGTCGTCTAAGGTCCCGTCGTCACAGGTGTGACTTTCCGTGGGGAGACTGCTATGCGGCAGACACTCTGGGCTCATCAGGCAGGTCAAGCAACCGCTGTATCAGTGGCCCAACCTCCGGGTTGGTTCGTGTCCACATCGCACATGCAGCCGCGCTGATCCCACGCCGTGAGTTCGAGGGCTCGGTCGAGCTAACCCGTCGAGACGGAACGATCGAGTCCCTCCTTCGGGAGAACTTGAATGCAACCCCTAGGGGTAGCAGATATCGACAGTTGTCCACTCAGTGGTGACACGAGAGAGAATAGGCGGCCAGGTGTGGGTCAATTTTTTGAGACGCAAGTCTCACTCTACCCCACTTTACCACTCCTACCGCTTCTCTCGTTTCACCCATGTCGTACAAACTAGCCAGTAGCACAACTGGCTAGTTTTTTTATTTTTTTATGCCCAGCTCGAGTCTTAATCAAGCGCGATGTAATCAAAGACGTAGGTAATGCCGTCGGTAGGCGCGTTAGCGGCACACACGCTAAAGTTACTGGTTGTCCTGTTGATGTAATAGTTTAATCCGGCAGCTGCAGAGCCGATGGGTGAAATAACTATGTGGGGTGTGCCGTTAAAGCGTGACGTAAAATTGATGGTTATATAACAACCAGCACTTGAGCCAGTACCGGTGTTGATGGTGATAGTGCCTGATGTATCCGAGCCGCTGACCGTAGCCGTACCGCCACCGCCGAGTGCTGGACCGTTGCTTCTGCCGGGCGTGCTGCCGCCAGCTGTCAGGTGGTGTGTTAGGGTGAGATCACCATTCAGCTGTATCGAACCAGCGGTAATAGACGGAGCGGATATGGCACCTAAGAACGTGCCACCTCCGTTGACTTGGAGGCTCTGTGTGACGCTCAGCTGACCCTGAATCGCGCCATTGCCTGTTACGGCCAGCGATTTCGTGATTTGAACATCGTCGAACGTACTGTTACCAGTTACACGAAGCCCGGCGATCGCGAGATTGCTTCCTACTTGCAAGTTCCCGGCTATTTGCAAACTATCTCTCACGAGCACGCTGCCGCTAAAGACTGCGTCACTTTGCACATTCAGTATGTGCTTTGGCTCGCCAACATTGACGTCATTGTTGGCTAACTGATCGAGCATACTTTGCGATAACGGTTGCGAGGGAATGTTCGTCTGGCTGATGTTGGAGCGGAAATAGAGGGTACCACCCCCGGCAGCTGAAGCGACCAGGAGCACGATAAACGACACTAGATAAATATTGAGATGATTCGCCAGCCAGCGCCAGAGTTTCTGAACAGGCGGTTCTGGGCGTCCAGGCCCGTCAGACGGCAATACGAGGCCGCCTTCACCGGGCGCTGCTGCAACGCCACCCGAAGGTTCGACAACGGTCGAAGGTGTTTCAAGTGACGCGAGCTCGTCCTGCTGGTCGCTGTTGGAATTGTCCATACTGTTCCTTAAGCTTAAGCATACTAAAGAAGTACCAAAGCGTAAACGTTATTCAGGGAGGATGAGAGCGCATACAATGCTTCCAACGTTGCCATATACGTAAAGTCTCGGGCACGATTGAAAATTGCTCATGGTTGCAGCACAATGTATAGAGCTGTGGAAGGCCAAATTTCTTTACGACCAATATTGTTAGCCGTGTGCTTGCTCGTGACAGCACTTGGGCTATTAGCTGCCGTTCCAGTCACTGTCTTGGCCGCCTGTGGGAATCCTAACCAGCAATCTTGCTCAACTAATTACGGCGTAAATGAAGTATCATTTGGTGCCGGTGGCCAGCTGTGCGACATTGCGAATGGTACAGGCACCTCGGCTAACTATTGTGCAAAATCGGCTTTTGGCGAACTTACCGTGGGTAATATTAGTAGTACTAATTACCAGGCGCAGGCCGGCTTCAACACTAATCGTGAGCCATCGCTGACTTTCTGTGTGTATTTATCAACATGTGGTGACACCCCCGCGATTAACTTTGGTACTCTCACATCGGGTACGACGGCAACCGGTGTTGCAAAGTTCGCCGTTAAGACATATCTTGCAAGCGGCTATCAAGTAATAACTGCATCCAACCCACCAAGCGATGGTTCGTATACCATGCAAGCGCCCTCGTCACCCACCACTTCAAACACTGGCGCTGAACAGTTTGGGATCAATCTGGTGGCTAACAGCGGATGCGGTGGTGGCCTACCGGGAAGTCTTGGCGCCAGCCCCGTACAAATCCCCAACAGTACGTTCAGTTTCGGTGCCGCAGCACATACCTCAGGGTCTGACTATTATGATACGGCGTGTAACTTCATGTATAAAAAAGGCGATGTTATAGCCAACGCAACCAAAAGTTCCGGCGAGACAGACTTCACGATATCCTATGTTATAAACACGACTAATGTGACCCCCGGTGGCACGTACACGATGAACCAGGTGCTTGTTGCGACCAGTACATTTTAAGGGTCGTCTGCTATTGAATGACTCTTCTGGCCTCTGTATAGTCTAGAGTAATTCTTATGTTTAAGGGGCATCGTAGATTTCATTTTGGCGTGGCTGTTCGCTCAAATCGGCGTACGCTGTACAGCTTGGCGCTATTGGGGCTCTTGGTTGTATTCTCGGTTAGCCTGATTACTACCATACTATTTATACATAGGGCAGGGGCAAGCTATACGTGCCTCACTGGCGGTGACCATGCTGGTGCAGCCTGGGATCCAGCCACTGACTGTCCTGGTGGCATAGCCGGTAACCACTTCAATATTGGCGCATTAACCGTTGGCACAGGTGAGACCGCCACTGTCCAGGCTTATAACGGTACCCAGTATGGATCGGTACAGATATCGGCTAGCTCTATAGCAATAACGGGTACCCTTAGTGCTAATGGAAGTGGCTATGCAGGAGGAGTTAGTTGCGGGTCCAACAACGGCTCTGGAACGGGAGCTGGCGGTGGCACTAACGGTGCCGGGAACGGTGATGCTGGCGGTGGTGGTTACGGCGGCTACGGCGGGACTGGCTCGGGCTCAGCCCCGGGGACTGGTGGTTCACCGTACGGATCGTTTACAAATCCGACCAATATGGGTTCTGGTGGCGGTTGTGGTAACGCCAACGCTGGCGGGGCGGGCGGCGGGG
>JANWHZ010000021.1 GCA_025450135.1 Candidatus Saccharimonadales bacterium | reverse complement strand
TAACTAGTTGCTTGACGTCTGTTTGGCCGTACTGCGCCAAATTATTCTCTGTAAAGATAATAATATCCCCACGGTCAGGCACATATTCCTGATGGGTGATCCGAGCCCAGGTGCGTGGTACTTTCCATACGATCAAGCGGTCGTTGTTTTGCAAAGTATTTTGCATGCTTGGGCCGTCCACCTGATATGACTGGAAAACAAAAGTAATAAGCCCGAGTGCCAGGATGATTGCCGCTATGAAGACTACCATGATGGACAGCAGATCTTTCAACGGCGAGGGCTGCAAGGTTTGCATTTTGCGACGCGGCTCCTTAGGCGGCAGCGTGATGAACTCATCTGACTTTGTGTTGGGTTTTTCGTTCATAGACTTCTATGATTGTACCTGCAAAACCTGAGAACTGCCATGGTATTCTTGTCCTAGTCAGAAGACTTTTCATATAGTGCTAGTACTATGCAGCTAGTTGGTTACATCCTATGCAAGTAGGAGAGGGGCCGGTATAATGAAAGTCAACGATGATGAGACTGCTCGTGGACCGGATTAAACCGGCGCAGGGATTTTCGCAGCTGCTTCATGTAGGGCTGCAGTTGGTGCTGCCGCTTGTTCTACTTGTATTAGTTAGACTCGAAGGCGCATTCGTAGAGATTGCACTAGCGTTGGTGCTGCTCACTAAGTGGCGCATGTTTGCTGTACGCCCTCGGTTTTGGATAGCTAATCTCCGAGCGAACGCTGTGGACATAACGATTGGGCTATCAGCCGTCATATTTATAGCCAACAGCCCCTCTGGATATACGCAGATCCTATGGACTATGCTGTATGCTGCTTGGCTGGTAGTGTTGAAGCCAGCAACAAGCACGGCACTGGTTGCCGCCCAAGCATTATTGGCGCAGCTGGCGGGCTTGATGGCTTTATTTCTTGTTTGGGCAGATGGGCCGCTTGCCGGGCTTATTTTTATAACGGCGGTAATCTGTTACGTATCGGCACGCCATTTCTTTGATAATTTCGATGAGCCATATGCAAAGTTACTGTCATTCTTATGGGCGTATTTCGGAGCCGCATTAATGTGGATCCTTGGTCACTGGCTATTATTCTATGGACTGATTGCTCAGCCTACTCTCATATTGAGTATGGTAGGTTATGGGTTAGCGGCGCTGTACTATCTTGATCACACAGATCGACTTAGCAGCGGCGTACGGCGACAGTTTATATTTATAATTGTGGCTGTACTCATTATTATCTTGACGTTCTCGGACTGGGGCGACAAAGTAGTTTAAATAGGAGGTGGTGAATGGCTAAAGACACGGCAGTGGATGGATCGGCTGGTGATATACGTGAACATAGCGTATCTTCGCGGCCGTTGACGGCGCCGCTGGGCAGTTTGCCGGCTTGGAACTGGGCAAAAGCAAAGCTGCCAAAGCAGCTACCGCAGTTTAGTGCGACGGCGAGAATCGTCGTAGTTGGTGTGGTTGCTAGCGCGCTGGTAGGTTTCGGTGCCGGGTGGTTTGGTGCATCACGGGCCAATGATAATACCGTACTGAACGGTTCAACTACTGCGCAAAAGCAAATCGTCACTAGTGAAAGCCAGCTTATCAACACTATCGCAAAGACTGTTGGTCCAAGTGTCGTGTCAGTGAATGTAACTAGTACGTCGCAAAATAGTGGTTACTTTGGGTTCGGGTTGCCACAGTCCGAACAGAGCGCTGGAACGGGTATTATCATTACCGATGGTGGTCTAATTATTACCAACCGACACGTAGTGCCTGACGGCACCACGAATGTGAGCGTGACCTTATCTGACGGCACCGAACTCAAAGACGTGTCAGTTGTCGGACGGACGAGTCAAAGTAGCAGCCTAGATATTGCCTTCTTGAAGATCAATAATGCCGAGGGCAAGACGCTGACACCGGCGACAATCGGTGATTCCAGTAAAGTCCAAGTTGGTGACTCTGTTGTAGCGATCGGCAACGCGCTCGGTCAATTCCAAAATACGGTTACCTCAGGTATCATCTCCGGTTATGGACGGAGCGTCCAGGCGAGCAGTCAGGGTACAGGCCAAAATGCTGAAAATCTCGATAACTTGTTTCAAACCGATGCTGCAATCAACGAGGGTAACTCTGGCGGCCCACTAGTCAATCTAAACGGTCAAGTCATCGGCATAAATACGGCGATTGCCGGCAATGCCCAGAATATTGGCTTTGCGATTCCTATCAACGACGTGAAAGGTCTGGTTGATCAAGTTGAATCCTCTGGCAAGCTTCAGCAGCCCTGGCTTGGGGTCTACTATATACCGCTCACCAATGATGTGGTTCAGCAGTACGGGCTGGATGTCAGTAGTGGTGCATGGATTCCGTCCGCTACTATTATTGGTCAGGATCCGATCGTTTCGGGAGGCCCCGCAGATAAAGCAGGGCTCAAACAGGGCGATGTTATTACTAAAGTAGATGGGCAAGCGATCGACCAGAACAATAGTTTGACTTCAGTTATTAGCCAGGACAAGATCGGTCAGCAAGTTAACCTGACCGTAATTCGAAACGGCAAGACCATCAATGTCAACGTGACGCTTGAGGCCGAGCCAGATTCGACGCCGAACAACTCAGGTACTACGACGCAGAATTATCAGTTGCCATTTTAAAGCACTGAATAAAATCTTGGCTGCGAGCGAGCACAAAGCCGGCACCGAGTGCGATTGAATTGAGCTCGTCATGCTGGGGTGGCATCGCTTCAGTGAGGACATAGGCAGGTTTATTGTTAGCTGATTTTATGTAGGCGAAGAGTTGCCGATAAAGATTAAGCCCATCCGGTCCGCCGAAAATTGCGAGGCGTGGCTCACGCATGGCGGCGGGATTTATTTGAAAACTATCGGGGACATATGGAAGGTTGCATAGGAGTATTGCGTGTTTAAGAACCTTTGCCGGTACGGCGTCCAGAAGGTCGCTCTTAATAAGTTTAATAGGAGCATGCAATCTATCGGCATTGCGTGCCGCTACCGCGAGGCAGTTCTCGTCGATGTCGATTGCAATGACCTCCGAGCCCGGGAGCTCTAACTTAGCTGTAATAGCAAGCGCACCTGAGCCAGTACCTACATCGACAACTGTTGGAGCGGTATTGGTTGCGATATGTTGCAGGATGTCGATCATCGTTTCCGATTCTGGGCGTGGTTCAAGTACGCGGTGGTTGACGTAGAATACTCGGCCATAGAACTCGGTTTTTTGCCGAATATATGCGAGCGGCTCGTGTTCAGCGCGGCGCTGGATGAAACGAGCGAGGGCAACTTGCTGAGTATGAGTGAGTACTATTTCCAGATGTGCAAGGAGCTGAGCGCGATCGCGACCCAATACGTCTTCGAGTAAAACAAGCGCGTCAAGCCGGCCAGTTGCGATTCCTGCACGCGAGAGCAGGGCAATAGTAGACGCAAGAAACTCGCCGACAGTAATTTGCGCCTGCGGCTTCATTATCTTATTCTTCAAGCCTCTTGAGCTATAACTTCATGCTCGGCTGACTGGAGATGTTCCATGAGGTCATCGATCTCGCCATTCAGAGCTCCTGGAATGTTGCTACGCGAATACCCAATGCGGTGATCGGTGATACGATCTTGCGGAAAGTTATAAGTACGTATTTTTTCGCTGCGATCGCCGGAGCCGATGAGCTTTTTACGTGAGTCGGACAATTGCTTTTGTTCATCCTCAATTTTCAATTGAAGCAACCGAGAACGCAAAACTTCCATGGCTTTAGCTTTGTTCTTCTGCTGTGATTTCTCATCTTGGCATGTGACGATAAGACCCGTCGGTAGATAGGTAATACGTACTGCTGAGTCGGTCGTGTTAACGCTTTGGCCCCCGTGACCCGACGAATGATAGACATCAATACGAAGGTCTTTCGGATCGATTTGGATATCTGATTCTTCTGCTTCCGGCAGTACCGCCACTGTTGCAGTAGAGGTATGGATACGCCCTTGGCTCTCTGTGATTGGTACCCGTTGGACGCGGTGAACGCCCGCTTCAAACTTCAGCTGCTTATAGGCATTTAGCCCGTGAACACCAAAGATAATCTCCTTGAACCCCCCAACTTCATTCGGCGATTCGCTGATGAGTTCTATTTTATAGTCATGAATCTCAGCCCAGCGGGCATACATGCGGTACAGTTCGCCCGCAAACAGGCTCGACTCGTCACCGCCGGCAGCAGCGCGGATCTCCATGATGACGTCTCGGTCATTGTTCGGATCCTGTGGTGTTAACGCTTCAATGATAGCTTTCTCGGTAGTATGCAGCTCCGGGATGATAAACGATAACTCGCCTTCGGCCATATCCACCAACTCGGATGAGCTACCTTCGCCGCCGTATTCTGCAACCATCGCCTCGGCCTGTGCTTTATCGTTTAGGAGTTTTGCACGCTTATCAAAGAGCGTGATTATACCTTCAAGTTCGCTGCGGCGTCTGGCTAGTTTCGGGTATTTCGGCTCACTGAAGATAGTTGGATCTTGCAGCTGCTGATCCAACTCGGTAAATTCAGCACGTAATTTTGATTCTCTGTCGTCCATATCTTTTAGGCATTATACAAGCAAAAGCCACCGCCGTATGAGCAGCAGTGGCTGAAGCACAGTACCTAGCTAGCGGTTTTGGTCGGATAACTTCTTGCTTTCGGTTTTCTCTGCCTTGGCAGTTGCGCGTTTAGCTTGATTCTGCGCAGCGGCCATACGAGCTTCGCGGGCGGCTTTGGCACGTGCAGTCTGGGCCTTAAAGCGATCAACGCGACCTTCGATGTCAACAATGCGCTCCTCGCCGGTATAAAAGGGATGCGAACTAGCGGAGATATGGACCTTCACGAGTGGGTATTCAATACCGTCGAGTGTAATTCTCTCATCGCTGGCGACCGTTGAACGCGTCAAATAAGTCGTGTTGTTGTTGAGGTCTTGAAATACGACCGGTCGATAATTCTTTGGATGTAAGTCTTTCTTCATAAGCTTCAGATGATTATATCTGTTGGCGACATAATTGTCAAAGCACCAGCTGCTAGTCTTGCTGCGGAGCTCCGTATCTGTTACACTAGCAGTGTCATAAATATAAGCAGGTTTTGGTAGAAATCCTCCTGACTGATCATCGCTTGATGGCCGTTAGGTAACACTCCAATCAGCAGAGACAAGCTGGTGCTGGAGCGCCAGAACCGAAGAGAAAGGATTAGATCATGGCTACTGTTGAGGTAGACATTAAGCAGCTTCTTGAAGCAGGTGCTCATTTTGGGCACAAAACCAGCCGCTGGCACCCGAAAATGGCGCCATTTATTTACACGAAGCGCGGCGGTATACATATTATTGACCTGGTGCAGACTGTCGCTCGTCTCGATACGGCGCTCGACTTCTTAGCGCAGACTACAACCAGCGGCAAGCAGGTTTTGTTTGTTGGCACGAAAAAACAGGCCCAGGATATCGTCAAGCAGCTTGCGCTTGACGCGCACATGCCCTATGTCACCGAGCGCTGGCTCGGCGGCATGCTGACCAATTGGAATACAATTGGCGGCCGCGTGAAGCACTTGAAGGAGCTCGAAAACCGTATGGCTTCTGGCGAGCTGGCTAATAAATACAGCAAGCTTGAAGTGCAGCGTTTCCAGGAAGAAATCGACAGCATGAATGTTATCTACGGCGGCATCAAAGACATGAATAGCAAGCCCGGAGCGGTCGTAGTCTTCGATGTAATCGCTGATGCAAATGCGGTACGCGAAGCCCGTAAAATGCGATTGCCGATTGTAGCGCTCGTTGACACGAATGCTGATCCTACCACGATCACATATCCTATCCCATGCAATGATGATGCGATCAAAACGCTACAGCTGATTGCTGACTACATGAAGCAGGCTGTCGAGGCCGGTAAAGCTAAGGCAAAGAAGCCCGAAACAGACAAAGAAAAGACTGTGGTTAACGCATAATCTAAGCGGAGGGAACAACTATATGACAGTGGATATAGCGCAAGTTAAGCGTCTTAAGGACTTAACGGGTGTCGGTTTAACTGACGCAAAGGCCGCGCTCGAAGAGGCCAATGGTGACTTCGACACTGCGCTTGCAGCAATGCGCAAGAAGGGAATGACCAAGGCCGAAAAGCGTAGCGAACGCGAAGCCCGTGCCGGGTTGATTGGCACCTATAACCATGACAGCCGCATTGGTGTTCTGATTGAAGTGAACTGTGAGACCGATTTTGTAGCACGTAACGAAATATTTGTGAATCTGGTGAAGGACTTAGCGATGCAAATTGCTGCCAGCAGCCCTGAGTACGTTAGTGTTGAGCAGGTACCTACCGATATCCGCGTGGCAGCGAGTAAGGAGTTTACCGAGAAAGCCAAAGTCGAAGGAAAACCCGAAGCAGTGGTAGCAAAAATTGTTGCAGGCCAATTGAAAAAGCACTTCGCAGAACGCTGCTTGATGGACCAGCCGTATATCAAGAACCCTGATCAGACAGTTGGTGAATACGTCAAGGAGCACGTGGCACGGCTCGGCGAGAATATTGTTGTTCGTCGCTTTGCGCGTATGGCACTCGGCGAAGTTGCCTAGTACAACTAACTATTGTTGCAGACTACAGGTTAGGTGAAAAGGAAGGTAATACGATGTCAGCTTTAAGGGACGGTTATAGAGGTACGGTACGGCGCTACGATACAACGAGTTTTGCAACAGCGCTGATAGCGGAATCGCATGAAATGCTTGCGGCTATGTGGCGTGTGGCGAGCGGGTCACCGGATGTAGCAATCAGTGAGGTTCCTGTCGAGCAGGCAGTAGCGGTGGCACAGGCCGAGGCGTGCGATAGAATTGCTGAATTACAAACCGTCGATCCGGCAGGACCATATTTTGATGCCGGCTATCTGGTTAGTGAGGCGACTGCTGATGCGCTGTCGGCGCTTGCGGCGCGCGGTGGCGTTGTTCTAGTTGAAATTCGCCAAGAAAAAGGTGGCCCCAGTCCGACCGCTTTTGGTTTTATGCTCGAGGTTCAGAGGGAAATGCTACGCGAGGAAGTAACCGTCGAATTCTAGGCGTATGCTTTGATCCGGCATACAATAAGTAGTAATAGAAGATTAAAGGGGAATCATGGATTCACACCAAGCGGTAAGTGATGCAAAACAAAAGTTTGATGCAGCAGTCGAACATTTTCGCGATGAGCTGAAGAAGCTACGCACCGGCCGAGCGCACCCAAGTATGCTCGATGGCATAATGGTAGAAGCATATGGCACGCTGATGCCGCTCAACCAAACGGCTACCGTCACGACCGCTGATGCACAGCTGCTTCAGATCACTCCGTTTGATCCGGGTAACTTGCAGCCTATTGCCAGCGCCATCCGTAATAACCAGGCACTGGGACTCAATCCGACCGACGATGGCCGAGTTGTTCGCGTACCTATCCCATCTTTAACTGAAGAGCGACGACGAGAGCTGACGAAGGTTGTCTCACAGAGACAAGAAGACTGCATGGTAACGTTACGCAATATCCGACACGACGCTCTCGACACTATATCACGCGCACAGAAAGATAAGCAGCTTGGCGAAGATGATGCCAAGCGTCTGGAAAAGCAAGTAGAAGATGCGATGGTAAAGGCCCGGACGGACGCAGAATTTGCCTCCAAAGCCAAAGACCAGGAAATTATGACCGTTTAGGTCGAGACGATGCCAGCAACCACCGCCCCATCTCAACAGTCGTTGGCAGTTTTTGAGACGTATAAACAAGCGATTAACCAGTCACTGGAATCATATTTCAAGACGCTGCCCGCGTCGCTTGACGCGAATCAGCTGCCGACGGTATGCCAGCGTGCGCTGGACCTCATGGCAGAATACACGCTTCGGCCTGGCAAACGGGTACGTGGTGCTCTTGCCGCGCTTGCGTATGATCACATAACGGGTCAGCAGCTGAGTGCAAACGGTCAGAAGCTAGCCATTGTTATGGAACTGTTGCAGAGCTATATCCTAATTGTTGATGACGTGACTGACAAGTCTGACTTTCGGCGTGGCGAACCAACAGTCCACCGCCGATATGAGCAACTATACAAAGGTAAGGTTGGCGAGCGTGAAGCAGAGCAGTTAGCATTTTATACCGGTATGATCCTTGGCCACCTATCTAATCTAGTATTACTGGGTGTAGCCGAGCCGATGGAGCATATCCTGCAGGCCTTCAACCATATTCATGCCAATGTGGTAACGACTGGCTTTGGGCAACTTGAAGACTTAATGCAGGAGATTGGTCGTGCGGCAACCCGCGAGGAGATCATTCGAAAATACGCGCTCAAAACCAGCCACTATACTTTTATCAATCCGTTACATGCTGGTATGGCAATGGCTGGTGTGAGCGATGATAGCGCGTATAAACAAGTCGCTACCTTTGGCGAAGCAGCTGGTATCGCGTTCCAGGCACATGATGACTACTTGGGCGTGTTCGGGGGCGAAGAAACAGGTAAGCCAGTCACTGACGACATTGCCGAGGGTAAGTTAACCGTACTTACCCAGTATGTACTAACAAATGGCACACCAGAGGATGTAGGGAAACTTAGATCTTACCTTGGCAATCCATCGATCGATGTAAAAGCAATAGCCGAGGTGCGATCTATATTCGATAGGACCGGTGCTACAATGGAAGCACGGCGGGTTGCGAAGCAGTATGCGGAACGTGCAATTAAGAGCTTGGAAGCGGTAACGGCTCTCGACGAACGCCTGAAAAAGTTGCTTGCCGAATTAATAATATATTCAGTGAATAGGGAATCATAATGAGCACAACGAAAACCATTCCGACGCATCTCGGAATAATCATGGATGGTAACCGTCGCTGGGCGCGAGAGCACGGTGTACCCGTGGCCGAGGGGCACCGCCAAGGCTATCTCACGCTGAAGCATATTGCGAAAGCCGCTCTCAAGCGGGGTATTAAATATATGTCTGCTTATGCGTTCTCAACTGAGAACTGGAGCCGTGATAAGACCGAGGTACGTGATCTTATGAAGCTATTCATATGGGGCCTTAAGCATGAGGTCAAAGAGCTGAATAAAGAGGGCGTACGCATACGTGTCATTGGCTCAAAAATGAAGTTTGGTGCAGCAACTATGCGGGCTATAGCTCACGCCGAAGAAATGACCAAGAACAATACGCGTGGTACATTGTTGCTTTGTTTAGACTACGGTGGGCAGCAAGAGATTGTTGATGCGATAAAGCGGATCGCCGGCGAAGGCTACGCACCTGAAGATATTACTCCGGAACTTATTACGAAACATCTTTATGCACCCGATGTACCTGCGCCTGATCTAATCGTACGCACTTCCGGTGAAGAGCGGTTAAGCGGTTTCCTAATGTGGGAATCGGTCTACAGTGAGCTGGCATTTATTAAGCAGCTATGGCCGGACTTTGACGAGCAGACGCTTGACGCCGTACTGGCAGAGTACTCGAACCGTCACCGCCGCTTCGGCAAGTAGCGTGCTAACGCGCTTACACATGTTTTTTCAGGCAGTTTTCACATCATAGCTTATAATTAGACGTATATGAGCATTGTTTGGTTTGTGCTGGGGGTCCTGCTATTTTTTGGCTTGGTGGTAATACATGAGTTCGGACATTTTATCATGGCCCGACGTGGCGGCGTTGAGGTTGAAGAATTTAGCATCGGTTTTCCGCCGCGGCTATTTACGAAAAAGACCAAGGGCGGCTGGATGTTTACTATTAGTCTTTTACCGCTCGGTGGTTACGTTAAGCTGAAAGGTGAACACGACGTAGATACTGCTCCGGGGAGCTTGGGCGCAGCAAATGTTTGGACGAAGTCTAAGATTATGGCTGCCGGTGTTGTTATGAATCTGGTTGCTGCCTATGTCCTGCTTGTTGTACTTGCATGGGTTGGCATGCCGCAGGTAGTAAATGATCAGTTTACGGTTAAGAATGATGCGACCTACCTGTCGCGTGCTGAGACATATGTAGCGGCTGGTTCAGTAGAGGCCGCTTCGCCAGCAGCCAAGGCAGGGGTGAAACAGGACTACAAATTGCTGGCATTTGGTCCGGCCGGGCATTTGGTGTCACTTGCAAGCGAGAACATGTTGCCTAAGCTGACGCAGCAATATGCAGGCCAGACTGTAGTCCTGCGTTATCAACCCGCCAACCAAAACAGCTCCATAACGAAGGAAGTAACGCTCCGTAGCACGGCCGATGTGGCTGAGGCAAAGCAGGCGGGCAAAGACGAAGGGTATCTAGGCGTTAGTGTGTACCAGGGGCAAAAAGGTGTAACGGTAATCCGGTCGACGTGGTCCGCGCCTGTCGTAGCGGCAGGGGTTATCAAGCAGGTTACCGAGCTGACATTTGTGGGGCTTGGTAAGGCGCTACAAGGCCTTGGTGGCATTATTAGCGGCTTCGCGACACATAACACAGCTGCTCGTCTAGCAGCTCAAGACGAAGCGTCATCTCAGGTTGCTGGTCCGGTCGGTATATTCTTTGTGTTTAAGTACGGCAGTGAGCTGGGTCTAACATTTATACTGTTCATCGTAGCTATACTGTCGCTAACGCTGGCCATCATGAACATCCTGCCGATCCCGGCGCTCGATGGCGGTAGACTGTGGCTAATGCTCATCAGCAGGGCAATCCGCAGGCCGCTCAAGCCTGAACTCGAAGAAGCAATCCACGGCGCAGGCTTTGCGTTCCTGATGTGCCTGCTTATACTCATTACTATTGTTGATGTCAGACGATTCATCTATTAATTTAGCCGCAGTCCCTGTACGGCACGCGACACGAGGCTGGCTAATTGCGTGCTTTGTGTTACTGTGCGTGATCTTTTTATACTTTTTCTCTCAGGGTGTAGCTGCAGCTGCGCTTGGGCTTTATGCTGGCCTGCATCATTGGACTGGAGACCAGATTGCTCATTGGCTAAATAATTCGATTACAGTGCAATTCGTCTACAGTCTACTCGCCGATGGCGTGCTGGTGCTGGGGGTTGCTTTGATCCTGCGTGTGCTCAAATGGCGTTGGTCAACCATCGGTTTGACTAAACCAAAGCTGTGGCATCTACTGATAGTTATCGTTGCGGCAGTAGGGTATTACTTGATTCTCATTATTGCTGTAGCGGTAGTGAGCGCTCTCATCCCATCGTTTAATCCAGCTCAGAAGCAGGATATTGGTTTCCAGGCTGCTCAAGGCACGGCGCCGCTAATTCTGACATTCATTAGCCTCGCAGTGTTACCCCCACTTGCTGAAGAGTTAACTATGCGCGGGCTACTTTACACTGGTTTAAGGCGATGGTTGCCAAAGATTGTTGCAGCACTAGCCGTAAGTGCACTCTTCGCTTCCGCACACTTAGTGGAGGGGGGAGCGGCTGGGCCACTCTGGGTGGGTGCGCTTGATACGTTCATCTTATCGATGGTATTGATTGCGTTGCGTGAAATAACGGGCAACTTATGGGCAGGTATTGCG
>JANWHZ010000020.1 GCA_025450135.1 Candidatus Saccharimonadales bacterium | reverse complement strand
GGCCGAACATCCTTTTCGTGGAAGCGAATGGCCTGACCCTGGGATGTCGAGATAATAATTTCATTGTCGCCTGTAGTCATGCGAATCCACTTCAGCTGATCGCCGTCATCCAGGTTGATCGCTATCAGCCCGCTACTGCGAACATTCTGATACTGTTCAAAAGGTGTTTTCTTAACGACCCCGCGGACAGTACACATAAATAGGTTACCGCCACTGGTTTGCTGACTGACATTAATAACAACACTGACTGTTTCCTCCGGCTGAAGCTGAAGCAGGTTGACTAATGCAACGCCCTTGGCGCTCAAGCCAGTCGCCGGTACCTCATAGGTCTTCAAACGGAAAACGCGGCCCTTATTCGTAAAGAATAGTAGGTAGTCATGCGTGCTAGCATAGACGACCTTCTCGATCACGTCTTCTTCACGCGTAGCCATACCACGTCGTCCTTTACCGCCACGTCCCTGTCTCTTATATTCGGCGATCTGGCTGCGCTTAATGTAGTTCGCGGCAGTCAAAGTGACCACCACTTGCTCGTCAGCAATCAAATCCTCGTCACTTAAACGTCCGAGCTCCTGTGTAACAACTTTCGTACGGCGCTCATCGCCATACTGCTTTTTTAACAGTTTCAGCTCATCCTTAATAATATCTAGGATCTTCTGTTCATCCTGAAGAATAGCCTCAAGCTCGCCGATAAGTCGCAGTAGCTCAACAAGCTCATCCTCGATTTTCTTGCGCTCCAGGCCGGCTAATGTACGTAGCTGCATTGCAAGAATGGCTTTGGCCTGTATGTCAGTCAACCCGAATTTGGCAATAAGATTTTCCTGCGCTTCGTCAGTTGTTTCACTAGCTCGTATCGTCGCTATTACTTCGTCAATGTGGTCGAGAGCAATCTTAAGACCTTCTAACACATGCGCGCGTTCACGAGCTTTGCGAAGTTCGTACGCAGTTCGACGTCGAACCACGGTCTGGCGATGCTTAATGTGCTCTTGGATGATATCCTGCAAGCCTAGAACGCGGGGCTGGATGCCATCGATTAACGCCATCATATTAAAATGGAATGTCGATTGCAGCGGCGTTTGTTTATACAGCTGATTTAATAGCTTCTTTGGATAAGCATCCTTCTTAAGATCAATAACTATGCGGACTCCGCCACGAGAGCTTTCGTCGCGTATGTCAGAGATACCGTTCAGTTTCTTTTCTTTCACCAGATCGGCAATCTTAATTACGAGGCTCTCTTTGTTCAATGCATACGGAATCTCGGTGATGACGATTTGATGTCGCCCCTTATTATTTTCTACGATTTCAGCTACGCCGCGGTTCACAACACCACCACGACCAACGGCGTAAGCCGAACGGATCGAATCCTTGCCGTATATAATGCCGCCAGTTGGAAAGTCAGGGCCTTGGATATATTGCAATAGGTCGTCAAGAGTCGCGTTCGGGTGATCAATCTGGTGTACCGTGGCATCCACTAGTTCGCTTAGGTTGTGCGGAGGAATATTCGTAGCCATACCGACAGCGATCCCCATTTGGCCATTCAAGAGCAAATTTGGCAGCTTGGCGGGCAGTACAGTAGGCTCAACGGTTGTACCGTCGTAGTTATCTCGAAAATCTACCGTCTCTTTGTCTATGTCAGCCAAGAGCTCATCAGCAAGTCGCGCCATGCGAGCTTCCGTATAGCGCATCGCGGCAGGCGGATCACCGTCCATTGAGCCAAAGTTACCTTGTGGATCGATAAGCGGGTAGCGCATCGCCCATGACTGTGCGAGGCGCACCATGGCGTCATAGATTGCAACGTCACCGTGAGGATGGTACCGACCCATAACAGCACCAATCACATTGGCACTCTTGCGATGTCTAGCTCCGCTACGGAGACCTTCTTCATGCATGCTATAGAGAATGCGACGGTGTACTGGCTTCATGCCATCGCGGACATCGGGTAGCGCACGGTCAATGATGACGCTCATTGAGTAGCGAAGATAGCTATCTTCCATAACGTTTTCGACCATGCGCCGCTCAAGCAAACGCGAATGGGTAATGGCGTCACTCATGACCTCACCGTCGACCGGCGAGTCACCTGTTGGTTCGGAGTAGTTCTGATCAGCCATAATTAGATATCCAAATCTTTCACAAATTTCGCATTTGTCTGGATGAAGTTCTTACGCAGCTCTACCTCGGTTCCCATGAGCTTATTAAAGATCGCGTCCGCCTTCTCAGAGTCTTCAACCTTTACTTGCACGAGCACTCGCTTCTCAGGGTCCATAGTAGTGTCAAACAGTTGTTCAGCGTCCATCTCGCCTAAGCCTTTGTAGCGCTTCTGCTCGATGAAACCGGCCTGCTTGAAGCGCTCTTCGTCGGCATTCACTTTGAGACCCTCTCTCTTACGGCGTTCGATAGCTTCATCAAGCACCTTATCGAGTTCAGACTCGTCATAGATGAATACGCTCGACTTCCGGCCTGATTTCACTAGCTCAAACAATGGTGGCTTAGCAAGGTATACGTGTCCTGCGTCGACCACCGGCTTCATATACCTAAAGAAGAAAGTCAGTAGCAACGTGCTAATATGTGAGCCGTCGACATCGGCATCGGTCATGATGATGATTCGATCGTAACGTAATCCCCCTAGTTCGAACGATTCTTCTATGCCGACACCTAAGGCCTTTATAAGACTTAGGATCTCATTATTGGCGAGCATCTTATCCAGACGAGCACGCTCAACATTAAGCACCTTACCGCGTAGCGGCAAGATGGCTTGCGTTTTGCTATCTCGGCCGTTTTTAGCTGATCCGCCTGCCGAGTCACCTTCTACTAGGAATATCTCTGATTCTGCAGGGTTCTTGCTTGAGCAGTCAGCGAGCTTGCCAGGCATACTTGCACCATCGAGCACGCCTTTACGGATAATATTCTCACGAGCTGCCCGCGCGGCCTTGCGAGCACGAGCAGCAAGCGTTGCCTTTCCAACGATGCCGCGTGCAATAGCTGGATTTTCTTCAAAAAAGTAGCTGAGGTATTCAGTAAACACCTTCTCAACATAGCCTCGGACTTCAGGATTTCCCAACTTATTCTTGGTCTGACCCTCAAACTGCGGGTCGGGGATTTTGACCAAAATAATTGCCGTTAAGCCTTCGCGTACATCATCACCAGTCAAGTTCTCTTCTTTTTCTTTCAACAGACCATTTTTGCGAGCATAATCGTTGATTACCCGCGTAAGAGCTGTTCGGAAACCAATTAAGTGAGTCCCGCCTTCGGGTGTCAAAACATTATTAGCAAAGGCCTTCACCGTCTCACTAAAAGCATCGTTATACTGCAGCGCGACTTCGATTAGAGCATCCTCTATCTGCTTCTCGACGTAGAAAATCTTCTCACCGATGGTTTCTCGACCGATATTCAGATGACGAACGTAAGATTGAATACCCCCTTCAAAATAGAAGCCATACTTTTGCCCGGTGCGCTCGTCAAGCACACTTGTCTTCACGCCTTTTGTTAGGTAGGACTGGTGACGAAGATAATCGACTACCCATTCGAACTCCATATCAACAGTTTCTTTGAATATCGTTGGATCGGGGTAGAACGTAATGCTGGTACCCGTTTCTTCCGTCGGAGCGCCTTTCTTAATTTCGCTTAAGGGTTTGCCCAGTTCATATTCTTGACGCCAGGTATAGCCGTCTTTGTTAACAATAGCAATCAGCCGGATAGAAAGTGCATTAACCACGCTAGAACCGACACCATGGAGCCCAGATGAGACTTTGTAACCTCCCCCGCCAAACTTACCGCCTGCGTGCAAGACAGTAAGAACTGTCTCAAGCGCACTTTTACCGGTCTTTTCCAACTTATCTACAGGAATGCCACGGCCATTATCGTCAACTCGGCAGCCACCATCAGCTAGTAACGTCACCCTTATTTCAGTTGCATAGCCCGCAATTGCTTCATCTATTGAGTTATCAGCAATTTCTTTAATTAAGTGATGTAGGCCCTCACGACCGGTGCTACCAATATACATGCCTGGGCGCTTACGCACTGGCTCAAGGCCCTCAAGGACCTGGATCTGGTTGGCATCATACCCTGTTTGTTTAGCCACAGTACACTACCCTCATTATTTGATTTATTTTTCCCACCTATTACTACTAATTATATTCGATAATGGGCTGTGAGGCAACTCTCAGCCTTCTCTGTAATGAGAGTATTACACGGTGCTATCAGGTTGGTGAGGACCAGTATGCAGCGTACCCTCTTGATCTATAAATATCGTATCCTTATTGTCTGGCGCGCCTACAGGTTTGTCTGATACATCGACAAAAGCTGCGGTGCTTGGGATATTTTGCGAGCTAGGCTGCAGCTTAATTTCGCCATTCAGATTATCAGGCGTGGGCATATTATGCTCTGGTTTTAAGCTCATGTCTGGGTACATAGGAACTGTGGAGGGAGCGGGGAAAGTACTATTGCCTAAGCTACTTGCAGGTGGTTGAGTAGCGCCGAATGGCTGGCTCGTCGCACTAGCAGTTCCTACCTTAGGCTGTCGTTTGACCAACCATTCATCAAGAAATGATGTGCCAGCCTTCGCAGGTGCTAGTGGCGCTGGCGGGGCGAAAGACGAGCCCGCGGCTGGTGGAGTAGGCCCAGGTCCGAAGCTGGGATACGGCGATGGCGGCGAACTCCATGGTGACCGAGATGCATTCGGAGCTGCAAATGCCGGCTTCGATGGCTCAAGAGTCTTCATTCGTTCAAATATCTCTTGCTCAACAACCGTCTTGGGACGGCCATACTTAGCACCAGAGAGTTGCTTTAGGGCCTCTGCGAGTTTCTCATTTGGATTACCCAGTGGCGGTAGCGTAGCCATACTGAAGGGCTGCGTCGGCACACCTCCCACTAATGTGCGAGTAACCGTATTGTAATTAGGTACCCGTAGGAGATCATCAGCAGTAAATACCGGCTGAAAATACTTCGCTAGTGATTCAAGGTCATTCTGGCCCACACGGAAGCTGATGATCGTACCTATATTACCGAACACAGCATCCCGGACTTCACTTGTCAGCTGAGTTGTATACTGGTTGGCTACGATTAAGTTTAAGTGGAACTTCCTTGCTTCGGACATGATGGTTGCAAATGAGTCAGTTGAGAAGTTCTGGAACTCATCGACATACAGAGCAAAATCCACACGTTCGTCTTCAGGTATATTAGCGCGACTCATAGCCGCTGCTTGAAATTTCATCACGAAGAACATACCAAGCAGTTTCGAGTTCATTTCGCCGGTTCGACCTTTGCTAAGGTTTACCAGCAATATTTTTTTGTTATCCATTACGTCGCGTAAATTAAATGCGCTCTTATTTTGTCCAATAATATTGCGCATCATTTCGTTCGATAAGAACGCCCCGAATTTACTAATGAACCAACTCACTACGTCACCAAATTCATTTGAACGTTGTGATTGTGGCATCTCCTTTTCCCAAAATTCGCGCACATTTGGGTCCGTAACGTACTTCAATTTTTGCTGTACAAACTTTGGATCACGGAATAGCTTGGGGATATCGATGAATGTTCCACCCGCTGGGTCTGCCATGACTGTGAGCGCAGCGTTCCTAAATAAGTGTTCGTATCGCGGTCCCATGATCCCTTGGTGTTGTGGATCATACAATTTGTATAACATATTCAGGGCTTCCTGTATGAGAAAGTCCTTCTGATCAGGAGTGTCATACTCAAAGATATTGACGCCCATCGGGTGCGACATGTCGGCGGGTGAAAAATAAATAACGTCTTCGGTACGTTCCTTTGGAACCATAGCCAACAACTTCTCAGCCGTATCGCCATGGGGATCAACAAATGCGAAACCATTACCGTTAAGCATATCTTGTAGGGCCAGGTTCTCGAGAAACGTAGACTTACCTGTGCCTGTTTGACCAACTACATACATATGCCTCTGGCGATCTTGGATCGCTAGCCGAATAGGCTTTTTGGCTCCTCGGAAGATATTATAGCCGAGAAGCAGACCCTCAGCCGGCATGTTTCTTGGGGCGTCTACTTGCTTTGATTCTTGTCTTCTCAGCTGTGAGGTTGGGATATTACGCTGATCAGGAAAATGAAAGAGAGTTGATAGTTCAACAGCGTTTAGAATCATTTTGTGATTTCGTTGTGGGAATAACCGCAGTAGGTAGCTATTTACCAGAGAGCTTGCATCATCAGCTGGCACAAATTTAAAACCATTTCTGCCCGGCGCATCAAACAACGAAAAGGCAGCCACCACGTTTGAGAGCAGCGCTTGTGCACGCTGCGACACGTTGGTGGAAACTACGACCCGCAATAATACTTCATAGCCTTGATAACGTGTCTTGTCGTCAACTGCATCCAAGACCGACTGCTCCAAGTTAGACAGCTCCGGCTTGTCCTTATTGCCAGAAGCGTCTGGCGGATTTGCAAAAGACGTTACAAGAAGCCTCCCCCAGTCAACTGCATGTTGTAAAACTGACTTATTCTTCTTACCTTTTCTAACGTTCTGAGCAAGCTGATTGGCATCATGCTGCCAGTTCGGTCGTGCTGGTCTAAGCAACATTTGAATAGCAGCGCCGTCCTCCTTCTCCATTAAGGACAATGAATTAAGCAACGACTGCATAGCGTCGCGCTTAGTCTCTTGGTAGGTAGCTATAGGATAACCAAATGGCTTCTTAAGCGTAAACTCACCACCCGCGACCCCGGTTAGTCTGCCAACAGGATTAAATATATTATGTTCGCTCACTTCCTCGGTTTGTGCCGTCGGGTATGCACTAATAATCGCCTGTTTTACAACACTTAGAAGCGCCATTGGCACCATCGCGTAGAAGTATACGAGGCCTTGGCTCCCAATGATTTCGAATGCAAAATGACGTTGCCCATAGATCTGGCTCTTGAAGCCCTTCTGGATCGTGCTAGCTATTATGTTGTAAATAACTTGTGCTTTTGAGATATTTTCGTCGACAATATCACGAGTGTCACGCCCATTGCCCTCAATGTCTTCACTCATTGGCGGCAAATGAATCAGCAACGGGACAAGCTTTAACGAGCGTTCATAGTTTTTCTTTTCTTGTATGGCACGGCTCACATACCACCATACAATTGGTGCAGCAATAACAGCTAGAGCTAGTACGATTACAACGAACACAAGAAATGCCATATCTTTTACTTTGCCGCCTCAACGGTTCTGCCATATCTTTTTTGTAAATAATCTTGTCTTAAAGCCGTCATTGCTCGACTGAGAGAGTACGGATCATTCTTATACTGCTCTAGAGTTCTTTTAACGGCAGCTACCCACTCTTGCTCTATCATGTCACTATCTTCAGCAGCTACAGGCGCTCCTGAGGTTGCAGTATTGGATGGCAGCGGATACTGTGCTACTCCCGAACTGGCGGGGGGCAGACTTGGTGCCGACGGGAGCGGTGTGGGCATACCTAAGTTAGTATTGTCACGCTGTGGTTCCATTACTCAACAGTATACAACCAGGGCTTCCCTCATTCTACTTATCCTAATGCTCTGCGCTGCGCGGTAGCTTCTGTTCT
>JANWHZ010000019.1 GCA_025450135.1 Candidatus Saccharimonadales bacterium | reverse complement strand
TCGTAAGCCGTTAATCATGTCTTGGTTTGCGCCTGCCTGCTCCGCATGTTGAATCAGTTGATCCCGTGTGCATGGATAGTTAACGTCGCCTAATACTTTTTGTGCATCATTCATATTTATTGCCATAATGCTTCCCCCTTTGCGTTAGTACTTCCAACTATAACGTTGCGCTGCGCCACCGGCAGTAAAAAATTCGCCTGGTGGAGTGCTTAAAACTGTGAAGTACTATATGCTACGCATTTGAATTTTGCGCCAGTGGATCTTCTCAATACTTCATCTTTTTATCGTAGCAAGCAGATAATTCTTGTGGCCCAACGTGGACGTGTAAGAATTCTAATTGATCGCTGCAGCAACGTAGGCTACACCGTTATGTATAGTGGGGGTCAAATCAATGGCGGCAAGAAATGCACAGCTTCCGATCGTAGGTAATATAGTGGCTGAGTTGTGGTGGCTGGCACTTATGCAAAGCATGTTGGCAATTTTCTTTGGAATAGCGGCAATTTTCTGGCCAGGGCTTACATTAGTTACGCTCGATTACCTGTTTAGTGCATTTGTACTGGTGTGGGGCATCATTGAAATTGTTGGTGCGCTCATGAGTATTGGCCGCCGCGACACATGGTGGTTGACGATGATATTTGGACTTGTCGGCCTCGTGGTGGGTGTGTACCTAGTACGAAATCCAGGAGTGGCATTCGCAACGTTTATCCTGCTTGTCGGGGCTACGCTTGTCGTGCGTGGGCTATTTGACATTATTGGTACGTTCCTTGATCGGCGCTCGACAACGCACCGTATTTTACTTTTAATCGTGGGTATCGCAGCAGTGATTGCCGGCATCATTGTCGTATTGCAGCCTGCAGTAGCGGGCGTCACGTTTGTCTGGGTAATTGGTCTCTACGCCTTGATCTTTGGCGTTGTTACTCTTGCTATCGCTCTTGAAGCACGGCGAGAACTGCTTGAGTAATACCATTACGTATGACTCTAGCGTGCTGCTTCGACCGTCTGGACATTTTCTGCTCGTGTCCTGGCGTCTGACCTTATGTCCTATATGACGGGTGCTCACTTGGTTGTTGATGGTGGTGCGCTGTTGAGCTAGCGGTTTGCCCTTTTCTAGTTTGCAGTCGGGTAGACTGTGACGTCTCGTAGATAATAACTGGCTGTGCTTTCTGCTTGCATACGTACAAACTCGGCTAATTCGCTTGGAGCAATACCAGACGGCTCGGTGCCATGCGACGCAATATTGGTTGGGTATAGATTGGTGATGCGGTATTTGCTCGTTGCGAACTCAAGCTGCATGATCTGAAAAAAGTGCCGTTCTGCGGCTTTAGCTGGCCCATACGCTGCTTCACCCATGTAGACATCAAGCGCACTCGACGAAATAATATTCAGGATTCGTGCTTTTGCAGTGACCATAGCCATGCCGCGCGTCATGTAGACTGCTGAGAAATATGTACTTTGCATTTGTTGCATGTAATCCTTAGGCTCTAGATCGGTCAAGCGGCCGCTGACGTAGCCACCGGCATTGTTGACAAGACAATACTTTGCATCGGGGTACTTATCGCCAATCTCGTTCCAGAACTTTTCGCATGCTTCAGTATCACTGGCGTCAAACTGGTGGTACTCGACTGTTTCGGGCAATTCATGCGGCCTTGGCGAGCGCCCTGTGCCAATAGCTTGCCAGCCAGTGCTCGCAAACGCTTGTACAATTGCCAAGCCTAACCCGCGGCTTGCCCCAGTAACAATTACGATTTTTTGCATTTCATCCATGCACTTAACTATACCAAATGGTGGTGACCGGAGATCACTGACGGTAGGCTGCTCTATGTGATAGCCTGAATAGAGCGTAACCGAAAGGATACTATTATGAGGAAGTTGGTCGTACTGTCGTTTATCTCGCTCGATGGTGTGATGCAGGCGCCAGGCGGGCCAGATGAAGATACGTCAGGCGGTTTTAAGTATGGCGGCTGGACGTTTCCCTTCTTCGATAAGCTTGCGGGTAACCTCATGGGCGAGCAAATGAGTGGTCATGCCGATCTACTGCTTGGTAGAAAAACATTTGAAATCTTTGCTGGCTACTGGCCGGAGCATGCTGCGGCCTGGCCGGGTATCAATGAAGTTACGAAATATGTTGCCTCGAATACGCTTGATTCTTCAGAGTGGAGCAATACAGTGTTCCTTAAAGGTGACGTTGTTGAGGAAGTAAGGATGTTAAAGCAACAAGATGGTGCTGATTTGCAGGTGCACGGCAGTGGCGCTCTTGTTCAGACACTTCTTGAAAACAATCTCGTAGATGAGTTATGGATCAAAACATTCCCTGTGACGCTAGGAGTTGGCAAGAAACTGTTTGCAGAGGGCACCCGGCCAGCGGCGTTTAAGCTTCTCAGCTCGGAAGTAACCCCTAGTGGCGTAATTTTTGCGAACTATAGGCGAGCCGGCGAAGTCAAAACTGGCACATTGGGCAGCTAGCGCACAGGGGCGCTTACTGGATCTCGCCTAACCAGTGCAAGCGGCAAGGTCTGCATATCCGCAGTATCTGCTGCTACAAGGCGGACGTGGCGGAAAGCGGGTGTCTCAGACGGTCTAGGCGTAAACAGTGCGAGCTGCGATGTATATTCCAAGTAGGCATCGAGCATCGCCCCAGTACTCTCCCAACGTTTCGTTGGGTCATTCTGTAGCGCGCGGAGCATAATACGCTGCTCTTCATATGGAATGTCGTGGTCCATCATGAGCTTATTTATACCTTCCCAGTGCAGGTCGGACTCGGTCTGATATGCATAGGTATATATTCGCCTCTCGTGGTTCATTTCATACCGCATGTTGCTATATCCCCCCTTGGTTCGTAGCTCAAGCCAGATAAGCGCCAGTTGGTATTGATTCGTCTGGAGCAAATTATGCGCCCCCCTGCACTGCTCAGGAGCCATCCATATGCTGGTGCCTCTGACAGTGGCCGGGTTGCTGCCCGTCTCGAGGCTGCCGAGCGCGATACCGCCATCAAGAAGATATGTGTCACCCGTGTCAGGGTCGTACGTAACATTCTCAGGCTTGAGATCGTGGTAAACCAAACCGCCCAATTCTGAGAATTCAGACTCATGCCCGGCAGATGAGGATGTATCTTCCATATCCGTCACCGTTTCTAGCAACTCCCGCATGATTTGCAGTGTTGGAAGTGGCGCACCGCTATCCAGATGTGCACGTACTGTTTCGCCACCTGCTAGTTGCTGTAGCATGTACGCGTGCTCATGGTCTTCGCCATGGGTGATTGTATAAGGAACACCGGCTCTACCTCGTCTTGCTATGCCCCTCTGGTAAATGTGCTGCATGATAGCCGTCTCACGACGTAGCGTAGCTGTGAGTCTGTCAGTGGCAGGCTCATGTTCTACTATTTCAGCTGGTATTCTACCTTCGCCATGACCCATAGCGGCTTCCGTTGACCATGATTGTTTCAAAGCGTGTCTGCCTAATGGTTCGCCAGATTGGTCGTATACTTCTGCGCAGTAAACGATGCCAAACCCGCCCTTTCCACGTCGGTAGTCCGGCCAGTCAGGATGCTCGACTATCGCAGTGTGGCCGTTAGCAAGTCTAACGATAAGTGGTGGCTTGGGCGCGGGACGTGGTGCGACGGGTAGCGGCAGATCAACGTCGTCTGCCCCATTTTGAGCCTCAGTGTATGCAGATATCAGGCCATCCCATTGGTGAGAGTCGGCATCATGGCCCCACGGATCAATGGGCGCAGCAGGTACTTGCCATAAGTCGTAACCAAATTCATTTTGTGTCGCCATACTGGCCCCGTTACAGTAAATATATATAGTAACATAATAAGTATATTGTGTCTATATTGTCGATGGGCGGGTATCCCCTGGCGGCAAGTTATGCTATTTAAACGATCAATCAAACGCGTTGCCCAGGACGGCTCTACTCAATCTTCTGTGATGTAACTGGATATGTACTCTTGATGCTTCAGTGTCTGGCGGTAGCGAGACACGAATATCATGTTGACAGACGGGTAAAATACCCTTATAAAAAAGTTTAATCACGAATATAGGGGAAGGAATGGACCTACATGAGCGATATAGACCGACATGAAGCTGACGCGGCAGCTGGGAGCAATGTCCTCACCGACCAGCAACGACTCGAAACAGTTTTAGACATTGCTGAAGCTATTACGCATGCTACAGATGCGTATAGTGGCGAAGTAGGTCGAAGTCCATTTGACGTATTCCCAGATCCCCAGGCGCCTGGTGTCCATAGCCGTGCTGATGTAAAGGTGAAGGCTGGCCAGCCTGCTGACGAATCAGCTTTTCGCCTGGCCATGCTGGAGCTTGGAGCCGGTCGACATGAGGATCTTGATGCAACTCAGGCTGGGTTAAACGAAGGTTACCTGGCGTTAATTGAAGGTGGAACGTGGGCTAAGATGTTCGCGGAACTCACGATGGTACGCTTTAATAGTATCAGCACGGGTGCTGTGGTAATTGCGGCTAGTCAGGAGAAGGAAGTTAAGCAAACGGAACGAGAAGAGATGGCTCGGCAGCTTAAAATGCCCTTGTCTGCGGTAGGCAAGACTGAATATGAAATAGCTTGCCAGGTTGCCGCACGCATGCCCGGGTTCCAGCCAGCGAAAGGAAAAATACCGTATAGTTACGACATAAATGGCAATATTATCGAAGGAGTTGACGTGGCAGATTCACCGTTTACCTGCATTGGCACGTATGATAAAGAGCATGTTCCGGTGTATGTAATGGATGTCATTCGTCAGTACACCGATGAAAGCCACACGCGTTATGCGCAGATAGATGATTACGCCAAAGTACGCTTACTCACCCAAATGTGGCAATGGCAGGGCGGCAAAGAAGTAGCTCTCGTTACGAGCCATCTCTACCCGTCACGTAAGATCGGTGCGATGCGTGCGGCGAGGGCACTGCCGGGCATGCGTATTCAAGTGCTTAGCTATGGGGCGGAAAGTATAGCTAATGCACGAGGTCTGCAGGTAAGCCAGCCAACAGTTGATCAGTTGGCCGGAGAAGCGTTCTCAGTAGCCCGACATGTGGCTGACTTTCATGCCGAACTGACCGCTGCATAACATAAGCCTGAATCTGATCACGATTTTCACTGATGGCACTGATGGCGTGGCTACATCTTGCCGTTGAGATATTTGGCTGCTACGCTGAGCGCGAACGAGGGTAGGATAATGAATACGGTTGCCATGATCAGCTTCATAACGAATATGTTCAGAACCGATCGTTGTTCGTGCAAGCCGGGTAGTGTGAGGACAAACACGATCCCTAGCGCTCCAAAAACTAACGAGGCCCAGATAAATACAAATGTTGAGATCTTTTGCATATCTCTACTGTAACGCGGTTGAGTTGCTTTAGAAAGATGCATGCACCTAGATGATATAATTAAACTAATCAACGGTGGGTGTATGAAGAAACGCGACGAACGACGATTGGCAGAAAACGAAGTCATATTCAAGCAGATTAATAAAGACGTTGACGGGTTTCTACATGATGTTGGCGTACAGAATCTGCTTGTAACGCCATTTTACTGTGAGTGCTCGAGCCTCGAATGTCGTGAGCGCATTGAGTTGACGCCAGCGGAGTATGAGCGGATACATAAGAGCCTGAGACACTTTATTGTACTGCCCGGCCATCAAATACCGGCTATTGAGCAAGTTATTGAGCAGCGTGATAACTTTAACGTCGTCGAGAAAAAAACAGAGATACCCTCCCCTAGTGAAGTGCGGCATCGTCTGAAAGAACTGAAGTAACTGATAGTCAAGGTGTTGTTACTCGTCTTTGACATCGCTAAGCCAATTTGGCAATAAGTTTCAACCCTGTCTATGCGTTGGCTATGAATTCTTGTTTAAGCTAGGGTGCTGAACGGTACTATACGCGACCAAAATGATTATCAGAGATAATAGCACGCCTGCAACAGGACCATCGCCCCAGCCTAAGCCTCCGACGCTTTGTGGCTTTCCTGTCCAATCAGCAAGAGATGCGCCGATCGGGCGGGTCATAATATATGCAAACCAAAATGTGAGAACCGGGCTCCATCTGAATAATCGGTACCCAAGAGCTGGTACCGCGAATATGGCTATAAAGACAAGCCCAGCCGCAAAAAATCCTAGTCGAGCGGTGTACGCAGCAAGGTCGCCTGCTGCAGTTCCTAGTGCGAAGGTTGTGACAACAGTTGCCCAATAGAAAAGCTCACGCTGACGCGTGATTATGCTGTGGATTGAGAGGGTACCCTCATACCGTTTCCAGACGTAAAGCACTCCGGTGAGTACGACAGCGAACGAGATTGTGGAAACAATATAGGGCACGCCAAGCACGATATGAATCACATCGGCTGCCATGGTGCCGAAGACAGCAACCATCAGAACTGTTAACCAGTATATCCACGGTATAAACTTACGGGAAGCAAACTGTACTGAGAGTGCGATAGCAAACCCAATAAATCCTAAGATAACTACGACGTAGGGGTTAAAGCTGTAGATGCCATAGTCGGACGTTGACTCACCCATCGCAGTAGTGAGCAGTTTAACCACCCAAAAAAGAAGCGTCACCTCAGGCACCTTACGCGCGGTTTTGGTTGTTAATGCTTTAAGTGCTGCAAATTTCATAGGCGCATTACATACATGCCGAGTATATGGCACTGATGCTGTCCATGCCCAACATGGTCAATTTGGGCATGATAGGTATCAAGTTGTTAGTATATCGTAAGTAGTCTTCCAGCACTTTGTCAGTACCTGCCAACTTTGTCATCTTTTTGTCGCTATTGTGCGATGTTCGTATGAAACGATATGAGTAAAATATCACAAGATTTAAGGTATGTGTGACAGACCAGCTAAGCTAAAATAAGCGTATAGACCAAGGACGGCTATGAATGTACTGGCACCAAGCTATAGGGTCAAGGCAGCCAAGCCAGAGACTGCTCTACTAGTCGGTGCCTATGTTACGGTATTGGTGGTCTCAGTAGTGTATATAGGTATGATCTTTCGGTCGGCGCACCTTATAGGGCAGCATGATCCGAGTATCGACACTTTCTTATATGCACAGACGCATACCTATGTTGCACTAGTCGAAATCGTGCTTTGGACGACTATAGCCACTGCTGCGATTCGCTTCAAGACCTACGCATCACACATACGACACAGTAAAGACGGCTCAGCGCTTAACCTGATCGCCGACGCCATGCTGATCAGCTTTATCTACGCTATCCTTTCTTGCGTAGCCTCGACGTGCAAAACGCAATTTGAGGGCACCCCATATCTTGCGGTAGCTACTACGATAGCGAATCTTCTGCCACTTGCAGTGTTTTTGCTTCTAAGTATGCTTCTATTCATTGGCAGCTTTCGGCTGTCACGACTAGTGTCAGGAGGGCGAGCTTTTCAACAGCATTATCAACGCCTAGTTGTGCTCAGCTGCACTCTCTTCGCGTGTCTAGTGTTTCCTTATGGAGAATATTTCTACCGTGTAGCACCAAAGTTAGTAGATGATGACGGGTTACGCCACTTTGCATTACTGCCAAGCACATTAGTTGCTGTGTACCTGGTCCCATTCGCTGTAGTCTGGCTGCTCGGGTTGCTAGCTTGTCTCCACCTTGCTAAGTACGCATTTCTAGTACCTGGAAAGATATATAAACCGATCTTCTACAATTTATATGTCGGTATTCTAGTTAGTTATGTCAGCACGTATTTGATCCAGCTATTTTATGTTTCTAATCTGCACTCCAACCGTTTTGGCGTTGGTCTAGTGATTATCGTGGGCCTAATTGCCTTGCTGATCGCTGGTTATGGCGTGATATATCGCGGTGCTAG
>JANWHZ010000018.1 GCA_025450135.1 Candidatus Saccharimonadales bacterium | reverse complement strand
GGACAATATCAGCTCACTCGCGATTGGGGCTAATCGCTCACAAGCGTCATTTGCAATACTCGCTAATAGCACGCTCTATTGGTATCAGTCGCCTTCTGCACAACCAAAGCAGGTCTTAGTTCTTACCAAGCAGGCTGATCAGTTAGCTATTGGCGGGGATGAAGTCATTGCGTACTCGACGCGTATGCCGGACGCCCAACAAGACATCCGGTATGCCTACACCCCAAGCTACGTCATTGACCCTATATTGATCTCCATAACTAGCGGCAGCCAACAAACCATCACCCAGGGTCCGATTGTCGATGCTTCTATCAGCCCCGACGGGCAATACGCTACCATCGAGCATAGAAGCAGCAGCCACACAGATATCCTGAGATTGACAGATAATTCGGTCGTGCAATCGGTCGAAAACGCCGACACATTAAGCCCACAATGGGTTAGTAATTCTCGGTATGTGTACGGCAAGGGTTCGAGCATCTGGACGTACGATGTCACAGCCTTGAAAGCGAACGAGATCGCTACATTACCAACCGGGCAATTAGTGACATCGGTTACGTATAATAGCGACCTGCAACAATACTTGGTAACAACATACCCAAACGAGCAAGGAGCGGCAGTGTATCAGCTACAATAATGCCATGCTGTGTATGAATAAGAATACTCTTCGGAAAATTGCTACGGTGTTTACGTCAAGTATCGGTGGTGCCGTCCTGTTGAGCAATTCACTCGTTGGCGCATCAGGCTTGACTCCAAATCAGCTGGAGGTTTTGAACCAAGGCATCTATTTCTATAACACAGAAGTAAGTAGCTGCAGCACGTCACCGTCCGACAGCACTGCACTCACTGGTTCCGATAATATCGAGAAGGCTTATAACTTTTTTATCGGAAAAGGGCTTGGCCCTGTACAGGCGGCAGGCATTGTCGGGAACTTTTGGTGGGAATCACACGGCGTAAACCCTTCAATTGAACAAACTCCAGGCTCTTGGCAAGATACACAGACAAGTCCGAACCCTCCGTATCCTGACTACAATCATGCAGTTGGTATCGCACAGTGGGACGGCGGCCGGCGCGTAGCGATAATCAATGAAGCGTCCAAGGAGGTAAAAAGCCCTCAGGACTTGGCGTTCCAACTTGGCTACTCCTGGGGAGAACTCAGCGGACCCTATAATACCGTACTCAATAATTTACGGGGCACGAGCGATGTCACGAGTGCGACTATGGTCTTTGGCCGCGGGTATGAAGCACCGCTAGAATCGGCCGCTAACTGGCCCGCTCGTATCAATGAGGCTAAGACTATTTACGCCAAGTACGGCGGTAGCTCGGGTGCCAACGGGTCAGCCTGTGGCGTGACATGCGACCCTGCCGGCAACACTGCCACCGGCAATTTAAGCTCTATACGCCAGAATGTCGTTTGTATGGCCAAGGGCGAGCTGGAAACAGTGTGGACTCCAGTGCCTCCAACACCTCGAATGGGGTACACAAAGTATACCAGTGGCTGGATATGTAATAGTGGGGATCAACCCGTTAATAACAGTTGCGGTAAGTCTGGTAACGAAGAATGGTGTGCTGACTTTGCCAGTTGGCTGTATAAACAGGCAGGAGACCCATTTACTGGTGGTGCTGCTGGAGGCTGGATGCTCCCGGCAGTCAAACAGATTGCAGATCTTGGTAGCGCAGATCAGCAGTTCCACTGGCACGACGCAAACGGCTATACACCGGTTCCCGGAGACCTAGCTATACATGATTACGGCTTCAAAGACTCAAATAGCAAGAATGGCCATAACTATAACCATGTTAACGTAGTTGTCGGTGTCACTGGCACTCAAATCACCCTTATTGGCGGAGACCAGGGCAGCGGGCCATACGGTGGACCCCTGAATGCTGCGGTTGTATCCCAAGGAACCATTAATAGTTCAACTGACGATGGAATATTCGGCTATGTTTCACCAGATTAGGGAGGGGACGTGTCATGCAACCCGGTAATACATTAAATCATACAAGCCTTAGGCGTCTATTATTTGCTGCGCTCGCTCTCTGTGTCTTGATGGTGGCTGTAATTATCTACCAGTCAGTGCAGTTCCATATCGTGGGCACCACTCCAGCAATGGACAGCTTCCCAAGCGGCACGCCAATTCTACTTATTGACTTTAATAAGCCGCTTGCTAATACGACGCTCAATATAACTTGGAACCCTGGTGTAGCCTCGACATATGCAATCAGTGGACAGCGTTTAACGATCAACCTTCAGTCTACCTTAGCTACCAATCAGCAGTACACTATTACTATCAAGGGTGTACGGAGTCAGGCTGCCGACTCGCTTGGCAATATTACCTATACATTTACTACTCAGGATATTACATATAACAATATGCCGAAGGATATTCAGCAAGCACTTCTCAAGCAACAAGACCAAGCCCCGCCGCCCTCGCGCAACACTATCACATTCGATGGCACCAGCGGCTTACTTAGCCAAGGAATATCTTCGTACCAAATTGAGGCAATCAAGCAGGCTGTGTTTTTGTTCGGTCAAAGCACTAGGACAACAATAGCAACGGCTATTATCGATGACAACACTATCAGCATCCCGCCATATAGCAACCAGGACGTGCCTGATTACTTCACTATGACCTTTGATATCACCATCAACGGGACAAAATACCACGCGACATTGTTATACAATGACAGCTCTTCAGCACGCGTACAACTAGCGGCCAACGGAGCTCAGGTGTATGACTCAGGCGTGATTACCGGCACCACACTGTAATTGCTTAAGACTTAGCTATTAGGATAATGTTACTAGCTTCAGCGAAGCTATGGACGACTACATCAGCATCAGTTGTAGTGATACATGTTTGATACGGCTGGAGGTGCTGTGTGAGTGCCTGCCGGCGGACACCATCAAGCTCGCTGAAAACATCGTCGAGCAGCAACAGTGGCGTCTGGTCGCGCTTTTCTTCGAGCAACTGAAGCTCTAGTATTTTCAAACATAATATAAGTGTTCGCGTCTCGCCGCGCGAGGCCACCTCCTGAGCTAGTACGCCGTTAAAATATACCACCAGGTCGTCACGGTGTGGCCCGAACGAAGTATGGCCGCGAACAACATCATCACGCCGGCGCTCCTCAAGCTGGCGAAGCATCGTGCTTTCGTATTGCTCAGAGCCGGCGCCTGATTGGTACGCGAGCGCCACGGTCGTCTCGCTCTTTGATAAGTCCTGGTACAGACCGGCGATTTTGGTATTTAGATACTGTACAAGCGTTTCGCGACAACGGATAATACGTGCCCCAAGCTCACTTAAGCGTACGTCCCAGGGAAATAGTTCTTGTGGATTGGCGTGGCCGCTTTTCAGTAAATGGTTGCGTTGGGCCAGCGCTCGGCGGTAGGAGCGTATGAGCGCCGTATAACCAACCGTGCTCTGACTAAGTAGTTCGTCTAGATAGTCACGCCTGCGCTCCGGCGCTCCTATTAAGAGATTTAAATGATTCGGCTCAAACAGCACAACCGGCAGTGTTCGCTCTAAGCTTAGTCGAGAAAAGCTACGACCAGCGATCTCGTAAGTCTTGGACGGAAGCGGATCACGGACGATTTTCACGGTTCGGTCTACGTTATCGACAAGCGCGTCCAGTCGAGCCCAAGGCTGGTCATGCTCAACTAAATCCATATCGTGTACCCGGTACGAATTGCCACGCGCTACAACGAGCAGCGCTTCGAGAAGGTTGGTCTTGCCACTCGCGTTGGCGCCGACGATAATATTGACACTCGCATCGAACTCAAACGAATCGTCGGTATATGACCGGAAGTGCTGCAATCGGATGCTCTGGATCATGGCCGAAAAATAAAAATACCCAGGACGATTGCCATATCTACCACGAATAGGCAAGCTTGCGACAGGATCAGCGGCTTTTGCCGCTGTAGTAACCCATATATTAGCCAGACGCCTGACATGACCGCATATGCGCCCCAAGTCAGCTGGGAGACGCCGCCAGTTTGATGCTGTGTCCAAATAGTGAGCAGCTGGGGAATAGTCAGTAGTGGTGTTACTAGCGCCATCAGATACATGCCGTCGTCAAAAAAGGTACGGACCATAGACCGATGAGCCACCATAAGCGCAGGCTTCTTCCTCTGAGTTGTCATACTAGCCCCATTCTAGCAGCTGGTTAGGGTGAGCGGTTAGCTTTTTAGCGGCATGATGATGTGGCTATATGTAGCACCGCCGGCGTCTTTTAGTAGTGTTGCTTCGAGCTTACCATTGAAACCGAATACCACTTCGTCAGCAGTCAAAGCCTGTAGGGCATCGAGTAAATATCGAGAGTTAAGCGTAATGCCACCATTACCGATCATCGTACCTGTGGCGGTCGCCGTATTCTCGCCGAGTTGCGAGGCAATAGACCTAATACTTAATTTACCGCTATCTGCATCAATCTCGACCGTCACGCTACCAGCGCTTTCACGGGCAAATAAGCTAGAGACTTTTGTAACATTGATGAAATCTGACCGCTTGACTGTAGCCGTCACGGAAAAAGATTGCGGAATCAGTTTACGATAATCAGGATACTTACCCTCGAGCAACCGCGCTACCAGTTCCACGTCACCTACCTGAAAACGCACTTGCTGGTCATCGTGAGTCACCTTCACTTCATCTTCGGCGTCGCCTAAAATACGCAGCAAATCCTGCATCGCAGTAGCAGGGACAAGCAGACTAACGGCTGTTTTGTTTGGTCCAAGTTCTTTCTCGGCTAGCCGGTAGCTATCGGTAGCGGCCATGTAAAGCTTACCGTCCACTGTGTGGACCAGCACGCCGGTCAACACCGGTCGCGACTCATCGTTCGAAGCTGCAAAGACCACTTGCTGCAAGGCTTTCTTAAGCTGTGGTGCTGCTACTGTCCATGACGTACCACCAGTTATTGTTGGCATAACCGGGAATTCATCAGCAACGATACCATTGATAACTGAGTCATATTGATCAGCCGAAATATGCAGCCGGAGCTCGTCTAAACTAAGCTCGATAACACCGCCGGGCAAACTACTAATAAAGTCCTGCATTAGCCGGGCAGGTACTGTAATTGAGCCTTCGCTACTAATTTTAGCTCCGACATATTGTGTGATAGCGATATCAAGGTTAGTTGCAGCGATACTGAGCCTGTTGTTATCAGCTCGAATAAGAACATTAGCCAAGACAGGCAAGGGATTACGAGCATTAGCTACGCGAGCAACTGAGCCGAGTGCTCGATTTAGGTTTTCCTGGGTTACTTGCAATTTCATCCTCAGCTGCCCCCTTCTACTATATGTAATATACTCTTGTTCTTGCTTGTAATAGGTCCTGTGGATAGTGGGTATAATTCTCTTGCCTGATCTGAGAATGTTGGCAAAAGTGGGGTGGATAAGCTGGGGTACAAGAAGCGTGCAACCTGTGTGTAGTCG
>JANWHZ010000017.1 GCA_025450135.1 Candidatus Saccharimonadales bacterium | reverse complement strand
TTCCGCACACTTAGTGGAGGGGGGAGCGGCTGGGCCACTCTGGGTGGGTGCGCTTGATACGTTCATCTTATCGATGGTATTGATTGCGTTGCGTGAAATAACGGGCAACTTATGGGCAGGTATTGCGTTGCACGCAGTCAAGAATACGGTGGCGTTTGCTACGCTCTTCCTTATCATGGGGCGGTAAGGTACAATAGTGGCCAATGGGCCACCTGTTAATTTTGGTTCCAAATCGCGTACCGGCCACTCGGCCGTATACCCCTATTCCGTAAAATTGTTCTTTAATCTGATAAATCCGAAGGAGTATATGTCATGAAAATGACGGAGTTATTTGGGAGGCCATCCAAGACCGAGGGTACTGACTATGCGACCGCGTCGCACCGCTTTTTAACCCAGGCTGGTTATATTCGTGAATCAACAGCTGGTCGGTATTATCTGTTGCCGCTTGGTTTGAAAGTTCACGAGAAGATTGCTGGTGTGGTGCGTAAACACATGGACGCGACCGGTGCCCAGGAATTGGTTATGCCGGTACTGCATCCACTGTCACTGTGGCAAGAGACAAACCGGACAACGACTACGGGTTTTGAGTTGATGCGCGTCAAAGACCGACGCGACTTTGAATTCGCGCTTGGCGGCACGGCTGAAGAGATGGCCGTGGACTTGGTACGGAAGTTTAATATCAGCTACAAGGATCTACCTTTTAATATTTACCAATTCTCGATGAAGTTCCGCGATGAAATGCGGGCCCGCGGTGGTTTGCTGCGTGTGCGTGAGTTTGTCATGAAAGATGCCTACAGTTTTAGCACCGAAGCGCAATTCAAGAAGATTTACCAAGAAATGTGGGAGGCTTACAGAGCAATCTTCGAAGAATTAGGACTCAAAGTGGATGTTGTAGCAGCTGACAATGGCTACATTGGCGGTGAGTACTGTCACGAGTTCATTTCGGAAAGCCCGGTCGGTGAAAGTCGTTACTTTGTCGACCAAAGAAGTAACTATGCAGCTCATGAAGATGTAGCAACCTTCCAAGTCGACTACAAAAACCTCGACGAGGAGTTCAAGGCTTTACAAGAAGTTGACGCGGTTCGTGGGACAACCATGGAGGATGGCGTTAAGCTGCATAACCTGCCGCTGTGGCAACAGACCAAAGACGTTGTGTTCTTTGATGAGGCAACGAAACGATACGTATTAGCGTTAATCCGCGGTGACTTCGACGTTAATGAAACCAAACTTCAGCATGTTGCTAATGTCTATGAGTTGCGCATGGCGACAGATGAGGAGGTACGTGACG
The DNA here is from genome assembly GCA_025450135.1 of Candidatus Saccharimonadales bacterium. GTDB lineage: Bacteria > Patescibacteriota > Saccharimonadia > Saccharimonadales > UBA4665 > JANWHZ01. The sequence continues at coordinate 25,962 of JANWHZ010000017.1, read as the reverse complement.
ATCTAGGAAGCGAACGCGGGTTTGTCTCGCCGGTTGGCATGGTGAAAAGGGGCAATAAAACTGGTTACCCCGTCGTTATCGTGGCTGATTCGAGTATCCGCACGGTCCATAACATGTACGGTGGCGCCAATAAGAAAAACCGTGACCTAGTCAATATTAATATCGACCGCGACTGGAAACCTGATTTGGAGGGCGACATTGCGCTGGCACAGCCAGGGATGCTGAGTCGCGACGGTGGGGAACTGATAGAAAGGCGGGGTATTGAGGTTGGCAATATTTTTCAGCTGGGTTATCACTATACCGACTTGATGCACGATGCAGAGTATACCGATGACAAGGGTCAGCGCCAGAAGTACTATATGGGCTGCTATGGCATTGGGATTGGCCGCACTATGGCGGCAATTGTTGAATCCTATCACGATGATAAAGGCATCACTTGGCCTGAGAACATAGCGCCGTTCCGTGTACAGCTGATAACGCTTGGGACTAGCGAGGCTGTGCGTGCGCAGGCCGAGGAGTTATATTTCATATTGACAGCGGCTGAAGTTTCGGTATTATATGATAACCGCGATATGCGACCCGGCGAGAAATTCGCCGATGCAGACCTGGTGGGTACGCCCCATCGGGTAGTCATAAGCGAAAAGACGGTCACTGCTGGGACGTACGAATACAAACAGCGTACGGAACCTGAGGCCAAGCAGCTAAAGAAGGAAGAACTCCTGAAGCTGCTGGGGGCCTAGTTACCCGACACACAGTTTTTCGCTTAGCCAGTTAGCAGATAGTAGCAAGTAAAGGAGCGCCCGCCATGTTAAAGAAGATGTTCCGTATGACTCGTGAAGGAGCCGATGAGCTTCAGCTTGAACTTGCGAACCTTATTGCTGACCGAAGCGCTATTGCTGACCGCATCAAGAGCGCCCGTGAGCTGGGCGACTTGGCTGAGAATGCTGAGTACCAATCCGCACGCGCTGACCAAGAGAAGAACGAAACTCGTATTGCAGAGCTTGAGCACATCTTGCGAAATCTAGAGCTGATCAAATCTACGAACGGCAGTGCCACAAAGGTGCAGCTCGGTTCGACAGTTAAGCTAATGAGTAACGGTAAGACTAAAGAATTTCAGATTGTTGGCACTGTAGAGGCTGACCCGCTAGAAGGCAAAATCTCGGATGAATCGCCCATCGGAAGGTCGCTCATGGGCAGGAAAGTAGGAGAAGAGGTTGAAATCCACACTCCTGCCGAGACGGCCATCTACCAAATTGCCGATATTGCCTAGGCGCATATAGAATAATTTTCGAAGTGCGGGCTGTACAGCACTGCCTGGATAGGCTTGATCATGACGGCGTAATATCAGATACTAGTTGCTAGTGAAGAAAAGACATGTATTGGGCAGATGAACTTGCTACTAAGATAGATAAAACCCACCAGCAGCGGGTTGACGATATGAAGACCCCGTCGGGTCATGCTCATGCTGGATCGCTGCGAGCGATTGCAACACACGGTCTCTTATACGAGGCATTGCGCGATCAGGGATTTGACGTTGATTTCACGTATGTCGTGAATGACATGGACCCGATGGACGGGCTGCCGGTATACCTCGATCAAACCAAGTATGAGCAGCATATGGGCAAGCCATTACTACAAATTCCCGATCCATACCCGGATACGCCGTTTTTCAATGAAGGTTTTCGAGCTAAGAATTTTGCTGGTCGATTTGCAGATGAGTATATTCATGCCTTTGAGACGCTTGGTTTCAAGCCGCAGATCTTTTGGTCCAGTGATCTTTATAAGGCTGGGCTTATGGATGAGTGGGTCCGTAAGGCACTCGACAACGTAGAAGAAATACGCAAGATCTATTTTGAGGTTGCTCACCAGAAAAAGCCAGACGGTTGGTATCCTATCCAAGTTATCTGCCCGGTGTGCGGCAAAATCGGCTCGAGTTTGGTAACCGGCTGGGATGGTAAAGAGGTGACGTATGAATGCAAGCCGAACATGGTCAAGTGGGCGGTCGGCTGCGGAGCTGTGGGTAAGATCTCGCCATTCGGCGGCAACGCCAAGCTGATGTGGAAGGTGGATTGGCCTTCGTATTGGGCAGTGCTCAAGGTAACGGTCGAAGGTGCGGGTAAGGACCACTTTGCTGCTGGCGGGTCGCGGTATATTAGCATGGAGGTCATGTCACGTGCCTTTGGGCTCGAGCCACCGTTCGGCTTCCTACATGAGTTTCTGCTGATTGGCGGCGCCAAGATGTCATCTTCTAAGGGTAATGCTACAAGCGCATACGACTTTTCGAGACTATTACCGCCTGAAGTGGCACGTTTCCTTTTTGTGCGTACGCCCTACCAGCGAGCCATCAGCTTTGATCCTCTGATCAGTACAACGATCCCAGAGTTATTTGATGAATATGACCGTTGTGCCAACCAATGGTTTGAGCATGGAGCTGAGACTGACTTTGGCCGGTTCTACGAGGCATCCCAACTTGGTGCACCGAGCCGTGAGAAGGTATACTTGCCGCGCTTTAAGACAGTGGCGACTATTATGCAATTCCCTAACGTCAATCTAGTGCAGTATTTTGAAGCTGAAAAAGGCGGCGCTTTTACTCCGGCGGAGCTGCGTATACTGGATGAGCGAACATCTTATGCTGAATTGTGGTTGAAGCAGTATGCCGGGGAAGCTGATAAGTATGTGGTCCAGCGATCGTTACCTGACGAAGCAAAGACGCTGTCTGATGAACAGAAGCAGTTTTTGAACGGTGTGGCTGATATGATTTCGGGTCAGGGGTATTCTGATGCAACGACATTGCAGGAACGTATCTATGAGTTAACAAAAACACGCGGCATATCCAGTAAGGATGCATTTAGTGCGATTTACCTGTCGCTGATCGGCAAGACATCTGGCCCGAAGGCGGGATGGCTCGTGCTGCAGGCAGCTCAGAATGATAAGGACTTTGTGCTCGATCGCCTAAGGCTTATCCATTAGGGTATGGTTGAGATTGGCGATCAAGAGTTCCAGCAGCTCATTGATGAAACCTTGGCAACATTGCCTAAAGAGCACGCAGATCGTATACAGAATGTGGCTATACTCTACGAGCATGTACCTACGCCAGAACAGCGGCAAAAGCTGGCGCTCAGGCGCGATCAAACGCTGTTTGGCCTGTACGAGGGAGTACCATTAACGCAGCGCCAAGGTGCTACCAAGCTATACCCGGATAAAATAACACTATTTATGTATCCGATTTGCGCAAGTGTTAAAAGTGTTAGTGAGCTAAAAGAACAAATTCGTCACACACTATGGCACGAAGTGGCGCATTACTACGGCCTGAATCACGAGCAAATACACAAGCTCGAGTGATACACTACAAGCTGAGTGATTAAGGAGACGATATGGACGAACCGATTACCATTGCGGTATTGGCAGGTACGACACGTGAGCAACGGCGCTCTGTATATGCAGCTCGCTGGATAGCTGACTTTGGGCGCAAACAGGCCGGCGTAGAGGTCATTTTCGTCGACCCCAAAGACTTTAATTTTCCAGGTGACGGCAACGATCCGGAAGGCAAAGACCCGCGTTACAGCGAGATAACTGCCAATGCAGATGCGTTTTTCATAGTGACGCCTGAATATAACCATAGCTTCCCAGGCTCTTTAAAGCGTATGCTAGACAGCGAGCTGGCGAATTACAATCATAAACCTGTTGCCTTTGCGGGATGTAGCGATGGTAACTGGGGCGGTACGCGGGCAATTGAGTCGCTTGTGCCTGCGGTCCGCGAGACAGGGCTTGTGGTGCTGTCGTGGGATATGTACTTTCCCTGGATACAAAAAATCTTTGACGAGTCAGGTAATATGTCTTCCGAGTCGGTAGATCGCTACACCAATAGCGCGCAGAAGCTATATAACGAACTGACCTGGATGGCTAGGCTGTTCAAGGCTGGTCGTCGGCAGCTTGCAGCAGCCACAGCAACGTTATAGAAAAACCGCCGGTCTCTTTGTCGGCGGTTTTTCGCTATAACTGCTGCTACTTCGCAGTATGTGCCTTAGCGATCCGTTCGCCCATATACATGCTTCTTACCTGGAAGAGCAACCATAGTCCGAGTATAGAGCCAATCAAACTGCCAATAAAGTTGCCCAAGCCATAATTCGTAAATAAGCTGATAACCGCATAGATTAGGTTAAGCAGTGCTCCCCAGTATAGAAAATCCCAGCCTGCCTTTTTACGATCACGTAGACCAGGGAAGGCCAGTAGATAGAGCACGCCTTCGATTATGAGTACTGCGAGGCCCAGCCAGACCCAAAGTGTCATGCTGTCAACTGAACTTGTATTACAGCTGGCTCCGCCGTATGCAGCGCAGAGAGAGTTCACGTAGTCTGTCAGCCCGGTCACAGCATGCGCCCAGCCCCAAAGGGCATAGGCTGCCCACAGTGACAAGACCCCAACAACGAGCGCTACCCATGGCGACCACTCAACTAGTGTTTTCTTACTGTTTGCCGGTAGCTGAGGAGTGCTTTTGGTGAATACATCGTTAAGTTTTGTTTCAAGTTGTTGACTCATGGTCGCAGCCATCTATAGTTCCCCTCATTTACTTATAAGCATAAGCCTATAGCTGAGTGTACAAATTTTCAAGCCCGCTAGCTTACATGCCTGGCATGTAAGCTATACTTAAAAGTATGAAAGCATTATGGAATGGTAAAATCGTCGCCGAATCCGACAAAGACAAACTTATCTATATAGAGGGGAACTGGTACTTTCCGCCAGATAGCGTGCGCCAGGAAATGCTACGCAAAAGTGATACGCCCTACACATGTCCGTGGAAAGGCGTCTGCCAGTATTTCGACGTGGGGGGTGGAGACGACTGGAGCAAAGATAATGCGTGGAGTTACCCGCATCCCAAAGAAGGGTCAGTCGATATAGTCAAAAGAGATTTTGCCAACTACGTTGCATTTTGGCGTGACGTTCAAGTAACCGAATAGGTGCTCAAAAACGTGTTTCCGGCTGCGACCTAGACCAGATCAGTTCGAAGAACCGCCGCTGCGCGTCAGCGATATCTCCATTGTAGATCTCAATACCAAAGATCTCGCCTCCTTTCCAGTTGCAATACATGACGACATTGTCATACACTTCGCACGAATGTGTGATCATAAAGTCACTCGATGAAATACTGTGATACTCGATGCCTTTGATGCGTTGGCTATAACCAGGCCCAAACCGCTGGTCTGCATCTTTCCAACTTTCTGCGAAGTCGTCGCCACCCACTAGTCTCATATGTAAGTGGCGCGATGTGAACTCTTCACTCCAGCGCTCCATAAACTTTCTACCGGTCGGTTCATCAACAATGCGGTAAACATAGCCTACGATTGCGCTCTTGGCACTGAGCTCGTTCCAAATCATCTGTCTGATACCTTCAGGACCGTGGTAGAACTGAACCCGAGTCGTCGGTGAGCTTAATGAGTTACGAGCCAGAACGTGTTCGATTAGCCCTAGTTCGTCTTGTAAGCTCTTCAGCTCCTGTTCTTTTTCATTAATGAGAATATGCAGGTTGGCGATTGGTGCTGCCTTAATAATGCCGCGCTTGTAGTGTGTCTCAACCTCAATCAAATTGCTACTGAGCAACTTATTAATGAGGCGATAAATGCGCGTCCGTTCAACACGGGCGTTGCGTGATAACTCCGAGATAGTTTGCGGGCCGTGGCTATGAAGAGCAAGGTAGATGTCAGCAATTTCTGGCTCCAGCCCCAGCTTGGTAAAGTAGGTACGGATGGCGTTTTGATCTGTAAGCATAAGTGAATTGTATCAACTGTGCAGATTCTACACAACACTTTTACACAGTAATTGCACATAGCGTAAGATATATGTGCGATGAAACGCACAGAACTACCGACGCAATTGCAAGCGCTACTTAGACATATTCCATACGTTACGATTGCTACAGTTTCTTCAGGTGGGCTACCGTGGAGCACGCCAATGGTTGGTCATTTCGATAGCAAGATGAACCTATATTGGGTGACAACTAAAATCAGCCAGCATAGTAGAAATATTGCCGGGAATTCACATATTTTTGTTACGGTGTTTGACACAAGTGCTCCACTGGGCACGGGGTTAGGTGTGTATTTGCAGATGCAAGCGCAGGAGTTGCAGTCCTCAGCTGCCATAATTCAAGCATGCAAACTATCTGGAATGAATTTTACTGAGAACCTGCAGGACCATCCCGACTTTTTGGGTGATTGTCCGAGACGAATGTACCGGGCAATACCTGAGCGTATTTGGTATAACGGCAACGCCGACTACGATGGGCATACTGTCGATGTTCGGTTAGAGCTTACAAAGTAGCAATAATCAGTTCTTCACCTTTTAAATGGCGGGCAAGGTAACTGTCATGACTGACATACACCAGCGCGCCTTTATAGTAGTCCAGTGCAGCTTCTAGCTCTTCAATCGAGGGGAGGTCAAGGTGATTCGTCGGCTCGTCGAGAATGAGCAAGTTTGGGTCGTTGGCAAACATTTTAATCAGTTGTAGCCGAGCCTTTTGACCACCAGATAGGTCATGCACGAGGCGGTGGCGATCTTCTTGCGGATCAAACAGGTAATCAGACAGGATGCGCATTATCTGTTCGTTCGTGATAGGCTGGCCATATTGTTTGTAAAGATATTCTATGGCTTGGGTGAGTGTCATACCGAGCAAGTCATCGTTCATCTCTTGTTCGTACGTATTAATGCGTAATTTCGTATCAGTGTTAATGGTGCCGTGTAATAATGTGGCAGGTTTGCGCCCATTAGCTGCCTCGATAATTGCTCTAACTAAGGTTGTTTTGCCTACACCGTTACGGCCAATAATGTGCAGGTGGTCACCAGTTTGTATGCGTCGATTGACAGTAGCAAAGAGTGGCTTGTCATAACCGACTTGAACCTCATCAAGCGTGATAAGATCGCGGCGGCGTTCGTCAGCCGCCAAGCGTCGAATATGGATTGTCTTGGCCTTGTGCTTCTGGTAACTAGCTTCCATATCGGGCCTCAAGTTTGAGACAGATTCCTGATCTATCCAAAAGCTAGGCCGTTCCATTGCTTCCAGCTCGGCTAATTCTTTTAATAGGCGGGTTTCCATAACAACAAATGGGTTTTTCTTATCAGCGGTTCCGCCCCACATGGCCTTTTTGCTGCGTGCATATTGTATTTGTTTCTTTACATTGGCAATCCGCCGTTGCGCCGTTTCAAATTCATTCAAATGATTTGCGGTGCGCATGGCGTTTTCACGTAAGTAGGCATCGTAATTTCCTGGGAAGCTAACGGCTACATGATCCTTTATCTCAACTATACGATCGACGTATTGCAGCAAGTCGCGGTCGTGGGTGATAACAGCTACCGCATGGCGGGCTTGCTTAAACCACTCAATGAAAGCAGATTTGGCAACGTAATCCATGTGGTTCGTCGGCTCGTCGATAAGTGCTAACTGCGCATCCGCATGCTCCACAATAACGAGCTCAACGAAGCGTTTCTGCCCGCCGGACAAGTCCCGGATTTTAGACAGTGGGTTGATTTGGTAAGCCTCAAGTGAGCGTATTACACGGTCTTCGACCGTGTAATAGTCCATATCGGTAAAGCGCTGCAGCGATTCGCTGTAGATGGTAATTTTGCGCATGTTATTACCCATAGTTGATGGGTACGTGTCAATAATGTGCTTCAATTCAAAATACTCCGGCAAGCGTGCTAGCGCGTAGGCTACAGTTGTTTGATCGCCAAGCGCAAAATGTTCTTGACTGGTCGCGGTAATTCGAACGCCTTTACGGACAACGATCGAACCGGTAAAGTCAGTATCTTCGCCGGTGAGCAAGCGGAATAGAGTAGTCTTGCCAATGCCATTGCGACCAATGATGGCAATTTTTTCTTTATCATCAATAGTCAGCTGCAGGTCAGTGAACAGAAGCTTGTTACCGATACTTTTCTCTTCGATACTGGCCGAGGCGAGCATATGCAAATCCTTTAGTTTGTTGAGCAGCTATAGGTCTAAAGATTCGCACTCATAATCTCTAGTATAACAGGTAGAAACATCGTTTTGCGCTACAATAGTTACTATGGATAAAGCTATCTTCGCTGCGGGCTGCTTTTGGGGAGTACAGTATTATTTCGACCAAATCCCCGGTGTAACTAGAACGACTGTAGGTTATACCGGTGGTACAACTATAAACCCGACGTATGAAGACGTGGGCTCCCATACAACAGGGCATGCAGAGGCTGTACTGGTAGAGTTCGATACCCAGCGGGCGAGCTATGAGACGCTTGTTAAGCAGTTCTTCCGTATGCATGATCCGACTCAACTGAATCGTCAGGGGCCCGATGTTGGCGATAACTACCGGTCAGCTATCTTCTATTTTAGCGATAGCCAAAAAGATATTGCAGAACAGATCAAGCAGGGTGTCCAGAAAGCTAATCAGAAACAGGTCGTGACGGAAATTACACCAGCCGGTCAATTTTACGATGCCGAAGCGTATCACCAGAAGTATGCGGAGCGGACGGGCCGTGGCATGTGTCACGTTGCGTATATGCCGGTATAGATCTTATACTTCGCCAGCGACAGATTGGTGTTATAGTTATTACTATGAAATATGTACCTAAGCAGGTAGTAGCCCGTTTGTTTGGCGGTAAAGGCCAAGTTTCTCCTCGTGCCATTCGAAAGCTCAACATAGCCGCAGCTGTAGTGCTTACGCTTCAAGCTGTTGTGGTCTTGGCGCTTAGTACCACACATTCGGTGCCAACTTACATTTCACACCTCACTGGAGATGCGTTGCAGACTAAGCTGCGAGGTTCAGAGGTAACCGCTCCAGCTCTGCACCAACTCTGGCAGATCAACTTGGCCTATACTGCCGCCGCGGCATTGCTAGTAACGGCTGCAATGTATGTGCTGGTTGCGACAGTCTGGCGTGCAAAGTATGAAGCCTGGTTAAAGAAGGAAATGCAGCCACTCCGTTGGGCTGTTATGGCTACTGCTGGAAGTTTGCTGGTTGTAACACTAGGGCTTGTAGCTGGGGTAAATGAGCTTGCGGATTTGAAGTCGGTCGTAGTATTCATCATTGTGGCAAGCCTAGGCGCCGCTTGGCTTGAGCTGAACCCTGTACGTCGAGGTAAGCTTGATATCTCTAAATGGGTTGGGGTGATCATTGCGCTCATATCGTCACTCATGCCATGGCTCATTATTCTTAGCACTATGGTAGCAACGAATATATTTGGTAGTGTCGACGTGCCGGGATATGTCTGGTTGCTTTACGCTACACTCGCGCTTGGCTGGCTGCTGATTGTTGGCACCATGCACCTCACTAACCTAAAACAGGGCAGATGGCGCAATTACTTAAATGCCGAAGCTCAATACACCGGCCTATTGTTGGTCATTGAGACAATTTTCGTTTGGGAGCTATTTGCGGCAGTACTTCATCCTTAAGGTAAGGAGCGCTCGTGAACAACAAATCCGTAGTCATCTTTGATTTCGATGGCACTCTAGCTGACAGCTTCTTAGTAGCCATGAACGCATTTTGTGAGGCAACGCGTCGGGAACCTATGCCAAGGGAGGATATTAGCCGGCTTCGTGGTATGGGCGTGTTGCAGCTGCTGCGCGAGCTTGAAATTCCGCTTTGGCGGGTTCCTTTCCTGGCTTGGCGGGTGCGTCAAATGATGCATGCGCAAGTCGAACGGATTGATCTGGTACCTGGGGTTGCTGAAATGGTGCGTAAGCTTGCCCGGCAGCATCAATTATTCATTGTTTCTTCCAACAGCCCCGCGAATATTCGTAATGTGTTGAGACGCTTTGACATTGCTGACTGCTTTGCAGATATATACGGCGATGCGCAACCACTTCGCAAATATCGCAAATTACGCAAATTATTGGGAGATAAGAAGCTTGCGGTGGACAAGGTTTGGTACATTGGCGATACAACAGGTGACATTGAAGCGGCACATATAGTAGGTGCAAAGTCGGTTGCGGTATCGTGGGGCTATAACAATATAGCCGCTCTTGAACGGCATCGCCCGGATAAGCTAGTATTTTCGCCTGAAGAATTAGTTCATGCGGTAGGCGGGTCAGTTCATGGAAAATAAACTACCGCAGGTGCGTATCACCAAGCTAGTGGAGGGTGGCCAGGGGCTGGGAGAACTACCGGACGGCAAGAAAGTCTTCGTGTGGAATGCATTACCAGGCGAAACGCTGGGCGTTCGCTTGATTAAACAACGGCGTACATATGCAGAAGCAATTGCGGACGAGATTATTGTCCCTTCGCCTGATCGTATAGAACCTGCCCGCAGCTACTTTATTTCTACTAGCCCATGGCAGATGATGACAGTGCCTGCTGAAAATCAATACAAAGTCCAACTGGTTCATGACATTTTTAGCCAGGCAAAAGTGAAGTTGCCTGTCTTTAGCCTTACGACACCGTCCATGAACCCGGATATAACCAATCTCGAGGAACAGCCAGGAGCCTTTCATTATCGCAACAAGATGGAGTACAGCTTCTGGGGTGATGACGATGGCATTCATCTTGCTATTCACATACGGGGCACCCACGGTAAACAAATCATTACGGAAAGTTCCCTAGGTATGAGGCCGATCGACGAGGTGGCTAATGCCGTCTGTAGCAACCTAACACGGCTAGGCATACGGGGAAGTGATCTCAAAACGATTATTCTTCGAGCGTCGCAAAGCAGAGCGGTGGTAGCAAGCCTGTTTGTAAAGAGAGAAGACTTTCCTGAGTTGGCATTGCCGAAAGGAATGCAGGGGCTACGTGTGTATTTCTCAAATCCCAAAAGTCCTGCATCAGTACGTACCCAACTTTTGCAAGAATCGGGGGACCCTTTGTTGACCGATTCTATACTTGGCCAACAGTTCATCTATGATGCCGATTCGTTCTTCCAGGTTAATCTGCCGATGTACGAACGCGCTCTTCAAAGTATCAAAGAAAAAAGTAGCGAGCCGCAATTGGTTGATATGTATGCCGGGGTCGGTAGTATTGGGCTAAGCGTTGCGACAAAATCAGTCCAACTTATTGAATTAGACCCAGCAACTGCAAGTATGGCTTGCCTGAACGCCGACGCATCATCGCTTGATGCGGTAGTGATAGAGACCTCAGCAGAGAAGGCACTGGAATATATTTCGGCGGAAAGGCCAGTTATTTTTGACCCGCCGCGCGCTGGATTGCATCACAAGGTAACAGCTCGTGTACTTGAGGCACTGCCGCCGAAAATTACATATTTAAGCTGTAACTTGGCTACTCAAGCTCGCGATCTTGCTTTGCTACAGGACCAATACAGTATTACGTACTTTGAAGCCTTCAACTTCTTCCCTCGTACGCCCCACATTGAAGCGCTTGCGATTTTACAACGCCGTTAAACGTGCGCTAGGCATACAATTGATCGAATGGACTACTGGAGGGAACGTACATTACCGTATCAGCCTGGTCAAGCTAGTGCTTACAAAGTATCACGCTCCAAAATTGAGCTATTCATGCAGTGCCCACGCTGTTTCTGGCTCGATATCCGGATGAAAATCAAGCGCCCTGATGGGCCACCATTTCAGATCAACAAAGCAATTGACGAACTGTTTAAAAAAGAGTTCGATAGTTATCGCCTGAAAGGCGAACCTCACCCGCTCATGGTCGAGTTTGGAGTTGCTGCGATTCCGTTCCAGCACGATAAGCTGGGCGAGTGGCGTGAGACATTCACTGGCGTGGTGACATTACATAAGCCGACCAACTTACATGTTTTTGGTGCGGTCGATGATCTCTGGACGAACGATGACGGGGAGATAATGGTTGTTGACTACAAAGCGACCGCCAAGGAGAAAGACGTTAATATCGACTCTGAGTGGCAAAATAGCTATAAACGTCAGATGGAAATCTACCAGTGGCTACTGCGCCAAAATGGGTTAAAGGTAAGCAACACCGGTTATTTTGTCTATGCTAATGGCAGGCTAGACCTTGACGGCTTTAATAACCGTGTTGAATTTCGCACCAAACTAATACCGTATATTGGCGATGACAGTTGGGTCGAGCCGACACTTACACAGATGAAGCAATGCATGGATGGTAAGATGCCGCGGGTGGGAAAATCGGCGATGGGGGGTGATTGTGATTATTGTTCGTATGCTCGCCAGCGGACAGAGTTAACTATGGAAGCTTTACGTTCGGCTAAACAGCGATAGTGTGTATAAAACTTTACAGCAGATATATAATATCTATGAGCTCGTCTATTGTCATAGTTCTTCGAGCGAGCAGCCGAGCAACTTAAATAGGTAATTTCTTGTATTGTTCTCTACGTGTCTCTGTCTGGCGAAAAAGACGTTCTGTGCGCAATTCCTGCATCCTCGTAGTTAATTAGAGCAACAAACATAAATTGTAAACGCAGTACCTTTTGCGGTTAATTTATCATGGTTACGCACGAGTATTCGGTCAACCCACCAGAGTATCCTTATGTTGCTTTTCTACCAGGTCAGGCTGAAGAGTTAGCATTACTGACAGCGACTGGCAAATTCGTTTCACATACGTTTGATGGATTGGATCGCATACAACCTGAAGAGTATGAGTATGCTGCTACGCTGGTGACCGAGGCTTACGGCAATCCTTATCAGCCGCACCCTGCAAAACAAGCATTTGCCACACACGGCATGGAAGATATATGGCACCACTCCGTAGAGGTAGCTGGCCTAACAACTATAGCCTTACAACGGATGGGGATGAGCCGCGATATCCAACTTGCAATGGCCAGTGCGGCATTTTGGCACGACTACGGCAAAATAGATAAGTACGTACGGGAGGCAACTGACGGTCCTCATGTGCTCAGCTCTGAGCAGCGGCACGCAATGGAGTCCCACTCCATCATTAGTGCGGTGGCGGCTTTGGAAGCTGGTGAGGATCCGCGCGTCGTCGTTGCGGTGCTCATGCACCATGTCTTCATCCGTATGAAACGTGACAATAACGGCAACGTAATTAAACGTCCTTATCCAGCTAGCGTGACGGAGATCCCTGAGCAGTATCAAGTAAAACTCCGTCCGTTATTGGAAATGTACCTGTATGGCAATGAAGAGATGATGACTGCCGTTGCTGCTCTAGCGGTAGCAGATAACTTATCGGCTGTAGGCACAGAAGCGCCAAGCCGTGCGTACCGCCAAGGTGCGGAACGCGATCCTCATAAGCGGATTGATCTTACAAAGGGTGAACTGGACATTGGCGAACGCGTTCCACTGAAAGTAATATGCACGATTGAAGAGATGACTGCTGCGTAGAAGATTCGTTGTATGTGCAAAGTAGCATACTAGGCGGGAGGTTGTATAATGACCTCTGAGATGACTCGCACTAATATACCATCATGTCTCCACTCTTCGGCCTTCGGCCGTACCTACCTTTTATCTTAAAAAAACTGCTATCTGATTAACGAGGGAAGCTCTCATGCTAGATATACGATTCATCCGTGACAATCCAGAATTGGTCCAAGAAAAAGCCAAACAAAAGAATTATGATATCGATATATCATATCTGCTGGAACTCGATACTCGACGCCGTCAGCTAGTAACTCAAGTTGAAGAATTACGACAGAAACGCAACGCATTAGCGGGGGAAATGAAAGGCCAGAAGCCGACGGAGCAGCAGCTAAACACAGGTCGTCAGTTGAAAGAAGAAGTTGCCAGATTAGAAGGTGAGCTGGATGTTGTTGATGCCGACTACTTAGCGCTATTAAAGAAAGTGCCCAATATGCCGCTTGATGATGTTCCAGTTGGAGCGAGTGAAGACGAGAATCAAGTAGCGAAAACGGTCGGTGATCCAACGCAGTTCAGCTTTCAGCCAAAAAACCATGCGGAAATTGCTGAATCACGGGGTTGGCTCGATAAGGAGCGTGCCGCGAAAGTTACCGGCGCTCGGTTTGCGTATATCAAAGGCGACTTAGTGCGGCTCCAGTTTGCCATTATCCAATTCGCTATCATGAAGCTGACTGATCAAAACTTTGTGCAAGAGATTATTGACGAAAATAGTCTACGTACCACGAATAAGCCATTCGTGCCCGTCTTGCCACCTCTTATGCTGCGCGAAAGTATGTATGACGCTATGGATCGGCTTGAGCCACGCGATGACCGCTATAAGGTCGAGACTGAGGACAATTTGTGGCTGCAGGGTAGTGCCGAACATGTACTCGGCAGCATGCACGCAGATGAGATTATCGCAGTAGAAGACCTACCGCTACGATACCTGGGCTATGCCACGAGTTTCCGCCGTGAAGCAGGTTCATATGGTAAGGATATGGAAGGCATGTTTCGTATGCACCAGTTTGACAAGCTTGAGATGGAAAGTTTGACGACTGCCGAGAATGGTTTGCAGGAACATCTACTACTCGTTGGTATTCAAGAAAAGCTTATGCAGTTATTAGGCATACCGTATCATGTGCTTCTGAAGTGCACCGCTGATATTGGTAAACCAAATGCGCGTGGTGTCGATATCGAAGCGTGGCTGCCGGGGCAGGGGAAATATCGCGAAACACATACCGCAGACTATATGACTGATTACCAAGCACGCCGGCTAAAGACGCGCGTCAAGCGTGCCGACGGTCGCGTAGAACTCATACATACCAATGACGCAACGGCCTTTGCGTTGAGCCGAACGCCAATTGCGATTATTGAAAATTACCAGACGTCTGACGGCCGTGTACGTGTGCCGGAAGTACTCATACCGTTTATAGGGGGTCAGAGCGAACTGTAGGGTGGCTTGAAAGCCGTGGCGTTCGCTGATGAAACGCGATACAATAAATTCAATTGGCCTTAGTCGCAAAACAGATTGTCAGGGGGAGTGTAGAAACGAATGAATATCGTGCTCAAAAAAATTTTAGGCGATCCGCAAGCTAAAACTATCAAGCGGCATCGTAAGCGCGTAGCTGTTGTCAATGGTCTAGAGCCAAAATACAAGAAAATGAAAGATGCCGAGCTGCGTAAGCAGACGGCTGTGCTGAAAAAGCGGCTCGAACATGAATCGCTGGATACTATACTACCTGATGCATTCGCTGTAGTACGCGAGACAGCTCGGCGAACGCTTGGGCAGCGTCACTTTGATGTTCAGCTGATCGGTGGCATGGTACTGCATGAAGGTAACGTCGCCGAAATGAAAACTGGCGAAGGTAAAACACTTGTTGCAACGTTGCCGCTATACTTAAATGCTCTCACCGGAAAAGGTGTTCATACTGTAACCGTCAATGACTACCTGGCGCAGCGTGATGCCGGTTGGATGGGCCAAATCTATAACTTCCTTGGCTTGAGTGTAGCGGTCATTATGGCTGACAAGTCTTTCATATATGATCCGGATTTTACGAATATCGAACACGAGGATGAACGTTTCAAACATTTAAAGCCGTGCTCGCGGCAAGATGCGTATAACGCCGATATTACGTATGGCACAAACAACGAGTACGGCTTTGACTATCTGCGTGACAATATGGTGCGAGAAGTTGACCAGTTGCGCCAACGTGAACTCAATTATGCAATTGTCGACGAAGTAGACTCGATACTGATCGATGAGGCTCGAACACCCCTAATTATCTCTGCGCCGAGCGTTACGTCCGGTACCGCATACGCACAATTTGCTAAAGTGGTGCGGCAACTTGTGAAAGAGAAGGACTACGAAACTGACGAAAAGCGTAAGACCGTCATTCTGACTGATGCTGGCGTAGAGAAGGTTCAAAAAGCACTCGGTATAGATAACCTCTATGGCACCGAAAATATTCGAACCATTTATCACTTGCAGCAAGCGCTGCGCGCCCATGCGTTGTTCAAGCGTGACAAAGATTACGTCGTGACAAAGGACGGTGAAGTCGTGATTGTCGACGAGTTTACTGGGCGACTCTTGCCAGGTCGGCGCTACAACGAGGGACTACACCAAGCTATTGAAGCTAAAGAAGGTGTCGAAGTGCAGCAAGAGTCAATGACACTTGCAACTATCTCATTTCAGAACTATTTCCGCCTCTATAATAAGCTTGCTGGCATGACTGGTACAGCCATGACCGAAAGTGAAGAGTTCCATCAGATTTATAAGCTTGATACGGTTGAAATCCCGACAAACCGGCAGATTAATCGCACCGACAAACCGGACCGAATCTACCGTAACGAACATGGTAAATTCAAGGCAATTGTTCGTGAAGTCAAAATGCTGCACACGAAAGGTCAACCGGTATTGCTCGGCACTGTTTCGATAGATAAAAACGAGATACTCAGCCAGCTGTTAACAAAAGCTGGTGTGCCGCACAGCGTCTTAAATGCCAAAAATAACGAGCGTGAAGCCTCAATTATTGCCAAAGCTGGTCAAAAGGGTGCTGTAACACTGGCAACCAACATTGCTGGCCGCGGAACCGACATTGTATTGGGGGAGGGCATCAAAGAGCTCGGAGGCTTATTTGTTCTAGGTAGCGAACGCCATGAGTCTCGGCGCATTGATAACCAGCTGCGCGGTCGATCGGGTCGCCAGGGTGATCCAGGTACGACACAGTTCTTTGTAAGCACCGAGGATGATCTTATGCGTATATTCGGCGGCGAGCGCGTGGCTGGGATCATGGACCGTCTTAAAGTTGATGAAGACACCCCGATCGAGAACGGCCTAATCTCGCGCAGTCTTGAGGGCGCGCAAAAGAAGGTTGAAGGCTTTCACTTCGACACCCGCAAACACGTTGTTCAGTATGACGATGTCATGAACAGACACCGTAAGGCTGTATATATTATGCGTCGCGAAGTACTCATACAGACCGACATTAGCAAGCGTATCAAGCTGATGGTCGATGATGAAGCTCGAGCCCTCGCTACATCGCCACTAACTACAAGTGAAGGTTTCGACGAGATTGTACGCGAGATTTTTCCGTTCGACGAAGCTACGCTCGATCGGTTGTTTGACACCGATACCGTCCAGTTTGAACATGTGCTTCAAACGGAAGCACACGAATTGTACAATTCCCGCGAGGCAGCATTTACTACTGATGTCATGCGCAAAGTCGAGCGCGACGTATATCTTCAGATCCTCGACAATCTCTGGATGCAACACCTGGAAAATATGGACCACTTAAAAGAGGGTATCCATTGGATGGCGGTCGGGCAACAGGACCCGCTAGTCGAATATCGGCGTCGCTCACAGCTACTTTTTGATGAAATGCAACTTCAGCTTCGTCATGATATCGTGCGCACGCTTTATTACGCCGTGCCTATTCCTAGACAGGATTTAGACCGCCCAGCTGAAACAGAGCTGACACGTGCTGCTCGGCATTCAGTGCAGAATGCGAATCAAATTACGGCAGCTGAAGTAGAGTTCGAAGCCGCAGACTTTAAGAAATCGGTTGAACAAGCTGAGAAAAAGAAGCTCGAAAAAAGTTTACGTAAGTCACGTAAGGTTGAGCGAAAACGTAAAACTGCCGCACGCAAACGGAGGTAGGCCACCACTATGAAGCATACGGTTACGGAGATAAAATTACCGAATGGCGTCCAAGGACTTCTTGTCCATGTGCCCGATGCCAGCGTCATGACGTTCGACCTAAACTTCCGCGCTGGCGAGTACTTAGTGCAAAAGAAAAAGTGGGAAGTGCCGCACCTTATGGAGCATATGGTGCTAGGCGCTAATGAGTTAATCCCTCGAGCACGCGACTTTCAGGCAGAGTTTGAGAAAAATGGCGCATATAATAATGCTTCGACTGGTGTCTACGACATCACGTATGAAGCTGAGTGTGCTGATTTTGAATGGGATCGTATCCTCGGTCTGCTGCTTGTAGCGATTACGAAACCACTCTTTACTGACGAAGAGTTCAAGGCCGAATTTGGCAACGTGCAAGAGGAAATGGTAAGCCGGGCAAATAATCATTACCGGCATTTAAGCCAGGAGCTGCGTCGAGCACTAGGGCTAATTGTGCGAACGGATAGTGAACGGCTTAAACTTATGAATAACGTCAATGTAGATGATATTCGTGCCCATTATGCTAGGACTCACGTGACGTCGAATCTTAGATTTGTCATTGCAGGCAACCTCATGCAAGAACGTCGAACGGCAATCGAGAAACTGTTTGCGGCAATCGATCTGCCTGACCACGCGAAGCGGTTTGAGCTACCGAAGGAGCTGCCGCACAGCTTGGACGGTGCTGTATATGTTCCGAACAGCACGGTTGAGAATCTATATTTCTACATCGATACATTTGCTCCACTTCGCTTGGCAGACCCACAAACAGATGCATTAAACTTGATGAACACGATGCTTACTGAAACGCTATATTCAAAGATTTTAGGTACCGCACGAGAGCGGGGACTGGTATACGGCATGAGCTCTGGCTTAAGCCAAACACGCGATGCAAGTAACTGGTGGCTTGGTGCACAAGTGTCAGACCGCAACGCGTCGGCGCTATTTAAGATTATCGTTGGCGAGTTGACAAAGGTGCTCGAAGGTGATATAGCCGAAGATGAAATTGAAGCTACGAAACTGTACGCACTCGGCCGGTTCCAGCGCAGCGCGCAAACGGTTGGTGGTACTGCAGGTGGTTACAGCGGGCGCTATTTCTTCGATGATGTTATCGAGAACTACTTCCAGATCCCTGATCGCATCCAGGCGATTAGCAAAGAGCGAATTGTTGAAACAGCACGGACAATGTTTGCATGTGATCTGTGGGGTTTTGGTGTGCTCGGCAACTGCGGCATCGATTTTGCAGACGAGCTACGTGCTCAACTCATGCCACTCTGGCAGGGAGCTCCGGTCGCTGTTTGACCTTTGCTATACTGTCATTTGACGTGGACCAACTAGAATCAAGTATCAGTCAGCTATCCAAGGCAGTTACCGCTGCTTATGTTCAACTTGGTCTGCGTGAAAAGGAAACAGAACTGGATAGGCTTACCAAGGAGTCAGCCGAACCAGACTTTTGGCAAAACCCTCAATATGCTCAAAAGGCAAGCCGACAAGAAGCCATGTTGCGTAGGCGACTGGAACCGTGGCGTCACTTACGTCAGGAGCTCAGCGATACTTTGGAGCTAGCGCAACTGCACGATAAAAGCTTACACCAGAATCTCAATGAACAGCTGGAAAAATCCAGGTCAGCCTTCAAGACGCTGAAAGACGAGTTGAAACTAAGTGGGCCATATGACGACCATGACACCATCATAAGTATCCATGCCGGAGCAGGAGGTACTGATGCGCAGGATTGGGCGCAAATCCTGCTGCGCATGTATGTTCGCTGGGCCGAGCAACATGATATAAGCGTTGATACCGTTGATGAATCTTTAGGCGATGAAGCTGGCCTTAAGAGCGTTACTATCGAACTGGTTGGTGGTGACTTCACCTATGGCAAACTAAAGGGCGAGCACGGTGTACACCGACTCGTACGCCTCAGTCCGTTTAATGCCGACAATTTGAGGCAAACGTCATTCGCCAAGGTCGAAGTTCTACCGAAGATTAATGAGCCAGGCGACGTCGAGATTGATGAAAAAGATCTAAAGATCGATGTCTTTCGGAGCGGTGGGCACGGCGGTCAGAGTGTTAATACAACCGATTCGGCCGTGCGCATTACGCACCTGCCAACCGGGATTGTAGTGAGTATTCAAAATGAGCGCTCGCAGCTTCAAAATCGTGAAACGGCAATGACTATCCTACGCTCGCGTCTTGCGCAGCTGCAGATTGAACAGCATGCTGAGAAAATATCTGAGCTGAAAGGACCAAACGAGCAAGCGGCATGGGGGAATCAAATCCGCTCATATGTACTTCATCCGTATAAGCAGGCTAAAGATCTGCGTACACGTTTTGAAACAAGCAACGTCGATGCAGTATTGGACGGTGATCTCGATCCATTTATCAATGCCTACCTTGAACATAGTCTTAGCGCCTAAGTTTTCATGTGTTAGCATGGAATTAAATGTCTGAACCAGCTGTACGGCTGCATCATGTTTCGGCGCACTATGGCACGACCACAGCGTTAAAGGATGTATCGCTTAGTATCTCGAGTGGAACAATTATTGGGCTTTTGGGTCCTTCTGGAGCTGGCAAGACAACGCTGCTAAGAATAATTGTTGGTTGTCTGAGGCCAAGCAACGGACAAGTAACTGTGTTGGGGCAACCTGCAGGCCACCGGAAACTGCGTGGCAAGGTAGGATATATGACTCAAGCTGTGTCGGTGTATGCTGACTTGACTGTGCGCCAAAATCTGCGTTACTTTGCGACTATTCTGGGGGTTAGTTGGTCACGGCTACCTGGTTATATGGCAGAAGTTGATCTTACAAATCAAGCTAATCAACTGGCGGGGACATTGTCGGGAGGCCAAAAATCGCGCTTATCACTGGCGATCGCGCTACTGGGTGATCCCGAATTGCTTGTACTAGATGAGCCAACTGTTGGAGTGGACCCTGTGCTGCGCCTGCAACTGTGGGACATATTTCGCCACCAAGCAGCAATGGGGGTTACAATCATTGTTTCTAGCCATGTTATGGATGAAGCTGCACACTGCGACGAGCTTCTGCTCATAAGGCATGGAAGATTACTGGCACATGATACGCCGACAAGTCTGTGCAATCGAACGCACGTCCTTACCGTGGAAGATGCATTCCTAGCACTGGTAAAGGCTCCCAGATGAGCTTACGACGAATTGTGGCTACCGCTAGCAGGGTCTGGTGTCAGCTGCTGCACGATTCGCGGACACTCGGGTTAATTTTCTTTGTACCTTGCGCGTTGTTGGTGCTGATGAAATTCGTGTTTGAAAATCAGCGGGCCACCTTTAACGAAATCGAACCATTGATGCTTGGGACTTTTCCGTTAACTATCATGTTCCTGATTACATCAATCACTACCCTCCGTGAACGTACAACCGGCACGCTTGATCGTTTGATGACCATGCCGATTGCTAAGCTCGATTTCATACTCGGGTACGCACTTGCTTTTACGCTCGTCGCTGCCATTCAGGCGGCACTTGCGACCTGGCTAGTTATAGGATTACTCGCAGTGCCAGTTGCTGGCGGGGCGTTGCCGATGCTAATAGGAGCGATCCTTGGTGCTTTCTTAGGAACTGCGTTAGGATTATTCGTGAGCGCATTTGCCCGAACAGAGTTTCAGGCAGTTCAGTTTCTGCCGGTAGTTATTATCCCGCAGCTTATGACTTGTGGCTTATTTGTAGCCCGCGACCGAATGGCGAGCTGGTTGTACTATTTTTCCGATTTTATGCCTATGACGTACAGTGTTGATGCAATGAAGCGGGTTCGTATTGAGTCTTCGTGGAGCAGTACACTAACTCATGATTTTGTCGTCGTGGTGGGTGTGGCAATCGGCGTATTAGTGCTTGGCGCCATCACGATTCGCCGTCGTGATTAGGACCCCAATCCGGGCAAAATGGTATACTGGTAGTAATGATTCTTCTGGACAGGGTAACGAAAACCTATAACAAAGATATAGGTACGGTACTTGACCGTGTCAGTCTGCATGTTGAACCGAATGAGTTCGTTATCATCGTTGGGCAGAGCGGCGCTGGTAAAACAACCTTGATGAAGTTGTTGACTCGTGAGGAGCGTCCGACGAGTGGCAAGATCATCATCGGCGGGATTGACTACGACAAACTCAAAGACCATGAGATCCCGCTCCTTCGACGCAAAATAGGGGTAGTGTTTCAGGATTTTAAGCTACTACCAAATAAAACTGTCTTCGAAAATGTCTCATTTGCGCTTGAGATCGTCGGCATGGGGCATCGCGAGATCCAGCACACAATACCCCGCGTGCTGGACATAGTCAATTTAAGCGGGAAGGAGAAGCGAATGCCTATGGAACTATCCGGCGGTGAACGTCAAAGAGTCGCAATTGCCCGCGCCATTGCACGGCAACCCAAAATCCTTATCGCCGACGAGCCGACAGGCAACCTTGACCCAAAGCATGCCTGGGACGTTATAAAGATCATCGAGAAAATCAACCAGTACGGCACAACCGTGCTGCTTACCACCCACAACCAGGACATTGTAAACAAGTTAAAGCGCCGCGTTGTGACGATGGAGCATGGCCGTATCGTCAGTGACCGAGCGAATGCCAAATATAATGCGTAGGCCATAAAGAATATAAAATATGAAACGTAAGATTATTACATTCAGACGCATCATAAGTGCCGGTGCAATTAGCTTTATGCGCAACGCCAGTCTGGCAGTTGCTGCTGTCGCCGTCATGGTAGTGACCCTTACTATAGTGCTATTTTCAATTGTCACAAGCGCAACGCTGAACCACACTATCTCGCAGATCGCCGACAAGATAAATATCTCAATTTATCTTAATGACAACGTGACGAACGACCAGCGTACTGCTCTGATAGGTAACTTGCGCCAATTAAGACAGGTTAAAAGTGTCGAATACATTTCGAAAGATCAAGCGCTCGCGGAGTATAAGGCGGCTAACGCTAACAATAAAGACCTTCTCCAGGCCATTAACGAAACAGGCAATCCGTTGCCCGCGTCGATACAGGTGACACCAGTTGACCCTTCTCATATTAGCCAGATTCAGAGTTTGCTTAACCATCCGTTGACACAAGCACTGGAGGACCCCCAGGCCGGAACATCGTATTCAGGCGACCGCAAAGCAGCAATCGACAAGATTGCTCACGCCACAAATGTTTTAAAGCAAATAGGCATTGCAGGGGTGATACTCTTCACGCTTGTATCGATGCTTATCATTTTCAATACGTTACAGATGGCAATTTTCAACCGGCGCGATGAGATCACCATTATGCGTTTGCTTGGTGCAACAACATGGTACATCCGCGGCCCCTTCGTGGTAGAGAGTATCATCTACGGCATCGTGTCGGCGCTGATCTCGGTGACGATTATTGATCTGTTATTCGTTGTTGCATCATCGACTTTACAGGCGAGTAGCTTAGGCTTACTTGATATCGGTTACGCTAACAACTATTTCTACAACAACTTTTTGATTCTTTTGACAGTCCAACTTCTGGCAGGTATAGTAATTGGTGCCGTTTCCTCTATAATTGCGACCCGACGGTACCTCAAGTTCAAGACAAAGTAGCAACCTGATACCAATACAAATACCCTATTGTAACACCAACAATCTAAGCGAGGGTAATGTACTTATATGAGGTTACATGCTAAGATTATCTCAGGCATAAGCAACATAAAAATGAAAAAACTAACAGAAACAAAGCAACGTTTTTTCAGCCTCTTTATTGTTACTAGGCTGCCGATCTTGGTGGTATCTGGCGTAGTGGTAGCGGGCGTATTGTCGCCAGTTGTGATTGTTAGCGCCGATAGCTTCCAAGACCAGATAAATCAACTCAACGATCAGAATGCGCAAACGCAGAATTCACTGAATTCGCTTGTCGGCCAGGCGCAAAGTTACCAAGATGCGATTAGCCAACTGCAACAGCAGATTAATGCCGTCCAGGCGTCGATCTACGCCAACGAAGCCAAGCAAGCTGACCTACAATCACAGATCCAAGCAGCGCAAACGCAACTAGATCAGCAGAAAGCAGGTCTTGCACAGGATCTGAAAGCCATGTATGTCAGTGGTACGATGAGCACCGTGGAGATGCTGGCCACGAGCAAATCGCTGAGCGACTACATCGATGCTCAAACGTATAGCTCGGCAGTACAGAACAAGATCCAGACTACACTGGCCCAGATTACTCAGCTGCAGGTCGAACTGGAGCAGCAGAAGACGGAAGTTGGACAACTACTGGCTGAGCAGCAGCAGCAGCAGACTCAGCTGGCAGGTGCGCAAGCACAGCAACAGCAGCTGCTTGCTATGAACCAAAGTCAGCAGGATACCTTTAATCAACAGATTAAAAACAATAACACTAAGATTGCTGACCTGAGAGCACAGCAGCTGGCAGCGAACCGCTCGCTGGGTGGCCAAGTAGTTGCGGGTGATCCTGGGCATGGTGGCTATCCTAGTAATCTTGCAAACGCGGCGCAAGATACACTCACTGATCCATGGGGTATGTACAACCGGGAGTGTGTGAGTTACGCCGCCTGGAAGGTCTACCAAAACTATGGTTATATGCCATACTGGGGCGGGTCAGGTAATGCCATTCAGTGGCCGGCTAATGCCCGGGCCGCAGGAATTCCAACTGGTTCGACACCGCGTGTCGGTTCGGTAGCAATTTGGCCGGTTGGCTACTATGGCCACGCTATGTGGGTTGAGGCGGTCAATGGAAACATGATTTATGTCAGCCAGTATAACTACGACCTAGCTGGTCACTACAGCGAAATGTGGGTGAATGGCAGCAACTTTACCTATCTTTATTTCCACTAGACGTAATTGTTTCTACGTAAACTGAGCGGTGTCTATAAACGGCACCGCTTTTCGCTTTGCTGTCGGCTTGCGTCAGTTATAATGAATACATAAGCGAGAAGAGGGAAATACAGAGATATGAAAGAAAATGGACTATGAGCCATCTTTTGGTAGGCATTAAACGTATTCGTGTTGAGCTATGGCTACGCGGCTTTGTGGCAACGTTGGTCGCAGTGGCTGTGTTTAGCCTGGGTGTATTGGTCGGTGAGGGGCGGCTCCAGATCGGCTTTGGAGGGCCCACAACCGAAAATCCAAGTCTACCATCACAACTTGATTACAGTAGCGTTAGCCGGGTGTACAGTACACTCAAGGACAATTACGACGGCAAGTTGACTACCAGTCAGTTATTAGATGGATTAAAGCAGGGTCTAGCCGAATCAACGCATGATCCGTACACTGAGTACTTCAACCCTTCGGATGCCAAGCAATTCGCCGCCGAATTAAATAACTCGTTCACTGGCATTGGTGCCGAGCTAGGCAAAGACGATGCAGGCAACTTGATCATTGTTTCGCCAATCAAAGGCTTTCCGGCCGACAAAGCTGGCTTAAAGCCGCAAGACGCCATTATCAGCATCAATAATGAGTCGACAGTTGGGATGCAGCCCGATCTTGCTGCAACTAAAATTCGCGGTCCGAAAGGCACAACAGTAACTCTCAAGGTTGTTCGGAATAAGACTGAAGATCTAACTTTCACGATCACTCGGGACAATATTAAGTTACCAAGTGTGAATACAAAGATACTAGATGGCAATATTGGCTATATGCAAATCATCTCGTTCGCAGATGATACGATCGATCTAGCCCAGAAAGGTGCTCAGTCATTTAAAGATGCGCAAGTGAAAGGCGTCATCCTGGACTTACGGGGCAACCCGGGCGGGCTTCTAAATGATGCAGTTAGTGTCTCAAGTCTCTGGCTGCTAGAGGGCAAAACCGTGGTTACGCAAAAAGGAACATATGGAGTTGAGACGTTAACTGCTACCGGCAACAGCATCCTGTCTGGCATTCCGACAGTTGTGCTTGTTGATGGTGGCTCTGCATCGGCCAGTGAAATTACTGCCGGTGCGTTGCATGACAACGGCGCTGCTCGTCTCATCGGTGTCAAAACATTTGGCAAAGGAGTTGTCCAGCAGCTCATTAATTTTAATGACGGCAGTGAACTAAAGGTAACGATTGCTAGCTGGTACCGTCCGAATGGCCAGAATATCAATAAGCAAGGCATTACGCCTGACGAAGTAGTGCCTTTGAGTGATTCGGATAGCCAAGCTGGCAACGATACTCAACTGCAGGCTGCAGAGGCGTACCTCAATAAATGAGCGCGTGTACGCTGTTAAGCTAATGCTTAAAACACAATAGCCAACCAGTTGACTTTGGCCCTGCGAAGCAATACCATACATGAAAAGAAGAAACCCCTGGGAGGTCTAATAAGTAGTGGCTAGGACGAAATATATCTTTGTTACTGGTGGTGTGCTTTCTGGATTAGGAAAGGGAATCACTGCCGCCTCTATTGCAAACCTCATCAAATCTTGTGGCCTCAGCGTCAACCTCCAAAAATGTGATCCGTATCTAAACGTCGATGCGGGTCTTTTAAATCCACGCGAGCATGGCGAATGCTTTGTAACCAAGGACGGTGCCGAAACCGACCTCGATCTTGGTCACTACGAACGCTTTATTGATCAAGAATTGA
>JANWHZ010000016.1 GCA_025450135.1 Candidatus Saccharimonadales bacterium | reverse complement strand
CTTGGCGGGCCCGACCGGATTCGAACCGGCGATCTTCTCCGTGACAGGGAGACGTGATAGGCCTCTTCACTACGGGCCCGCATAAATTGTGAGCAATATCTACAAACTCAGCGCTCTACAACAGGGGTAATGATACCAGGAGGCGTGCAAAAAAGCAACGCTGAATACCTAGATATGTATCAGTTGATGTGCCGGATATTTCTTAGCGAGAGGATCAGTATATGCTGTAATCGATTGGAGTTTGAACGCAATGTGCGAAGCACTAAGCTGCGTACCTTGTACATTATTCACCTTAACAATCTCTAGAGTGTAGCCTGTATTAATGACGTACGAGTAGTGGCCAGGGTCAAGCTTGAAGAGTGCGTCAATTATCTGTGCGGGTAAAGCAGTATTTGCTCGGTCAATGAGCCCCGGATATGCTCCGCCATTATCCCTGGTTGATGTATCATCGGAAACTTGCTTAGCAAGAGTAGCAAAGTCGGCACCCTGCTCTAGTTTCATCAACGCATCACTTGCACGGGCGTGGGTAGCAGTATCAAGTTTATCAACAACTTTCTGCGCGAGGAGCTCTTGACGTAATTCGCGGCGAAAGTCATTTACAGACCATCCCCAAAACTCACTGAGTACGCTTTCAAAGACTTCCTCACTCGCTCCGAGGCGGTTTTGAGTGCGCACCAAACCAATAGCGTTATCAATATCCGCTTCACTTACGGACACATGGCTATCATCAGCCAATTGTTGCACGTACGCATCTTGAATCGCCTGCTCCATAGATTTTTGCTTAAAGACGGCTAGCTGCTGCCTACCTTCCTTAGTGTCAAAATTAGCGTGCTGTTGGGTTTGGTAGTAATGCATATAACGGCGCAGTTCGAACAGGTAATCATTGTATGAAACAAATTGATGGTTGCCGATAATCACTACTGGGAATGGCACTACCTGCGTAACACCATATATAAAGCTTGAGGTCGATTGGAAGCGGTAGAGCTCAAGCATGCAAACGCTAAAAAACAGCACCACCGCTACGACTAGTATGCCGATCGACCACTTTACCACGCGATGCTTTGGCGCACCTAGTGGATAGATATACTTTCTGGCGCTCCCAAGCACCTCTTCACGCCGAGCAGCTACCGTCTCATTAGTGATGCGAACATTGTCATCAGTTAGCTCGGGTTTACGCGTTCGTTCAGCGGCGAATTGCCTTCCACGGCCAATAAGATGTTTAAATTTCTTCATTGATTAGTTTGCTTGCTGGGGTACGCCACGCCTAAATGCCAGCTCAACCGGCGTGACCCCACGGTCTCGCAAGATCTGGACGATTTTACGTTGAATCTTGGCCGGGTGCGGCACATCGTGGATAATAAGCTCCCCGATATATGTCTGCATCACTATTGTACCAAACCCAAGCAGCGTCTCTTGAAGACCGGCAATCTCATAATTTACCTGCTGGATATGTGGCAACGAAATGTCAGCAAAGCTAGTATGGAACATCCCCTTCTGTGTAATCTGTACGAATCGTTGTGAAGTGAGGATAAAGACACTGAAGTACCAGCTGATCCATGACGGAATAATGAGCAGTGATCCAAAGAAAATGCTGCCAAATAACGCTAGAAAGTAAGCAGTCATTGAGGGTGGATTATTTGGCATTAGATAAGTTAGCACCAAAATAGCAACCGGACCGATCAGCCACGAGCCCATACTAATAATCAAGCCCTTGCGCATTACAACCGGATGGCGACGGAATACATATAGTACTTCCTCGTCATCGAACTGACTCTCGAAATATTTTACCGGTTGTTTGCTAACCTTATCAGCCATAACCGTATTGTACAAGAAAAAGGCATCCACGGCGTGAGCAAGCGTATTAATTAAGATGTTCGCTCTTCCAGTAGCACATCGTAAAACTTGCGGGTCGTCGGGAATAGATTGAGCTTATCCATCTCCGTCAGGTCAACAAAGCGTAGTTCTTGGCATTCTTGACTTGGTGTAAAGTCCAGATTAGCGAGGGTAACCTCGTAAATAACATTAGCAATAAAAGTATCGTGACCAAACCGTTGCACAGTTATAAAGTAGCGGGGTATCTGCGCGACACTAGTAACGGCTAGACCTGCTTCTTCCATGATTTCACGGGCAAGGCAGTCCTTCGGATCTTCATTATGTTCAAGTCCTCCGCCCGGCAGTTCCCAGTACCCATCATCTTGAAGAACCAGCATGATTTTACCACCACCATCACGGACCAAGCCTTTTATACTAATACGGTAATAACATGGGTCAGTATTCATAGTTCCTCTTTGGTGCCCCCGGCAGGAATCGAACCTACAGCTTCTCCTTAGGACGGAATTATTTTATCCATTGAACTACGGGGGCTACGCGGCAGACACCGCTAGACGTATTCTACGCTGTCATGTGGTGCTGGTGAACAGTATCGTAATCAAATAGTTCTTCGGGTCCAAACCACAAGCCGACCTCAAAATCAGCTTCTTCTCTATTGCCTGATGCGTGAATGAGGTTACGAACCGGTCGTTTGCTGCTGTTAGCCAATGCCGAAGAATCAAACGAGTAGTCACCACGAATAGTACCTGGCTGAGCTTTTAACGGTAATGTGCCTCCAACCAGCTTACGGGTCAGCTCAATTGCGTGTGGACCTTCAAGCACTAACGCTACGACAGGACCGGAAGTCAGAAACTCTACAAGCCATTTCTGAACCTGTAGGCCAATCTTGTACGGGTCCTTATGACCATACTCGGCTTCAATATCCATACTATGCTCCGCATAGCTATCAATAGTTCGGTTACCCATTCCTTCAATAAATTCGCGACGCGACGCCGGGTAGTGCTTGTTGGCAAGGTCCGGACTCGCAACGATCATCTTCATGCCGACAACCTTAAGGCCGGTTTTTTCAAAGCGGGTTAAGATTTCACCGATAATGCCGCGCTGCACTGCATCAGCCTTAAGTATAACTAGCGTTCGTTCCACGTGAGGTTGACCTTTCTGGTTTAGTTGTATATCCATCAGTGTAACAGAGGTGATAGAATAAAGCTATGCTCCAAACGAGCAAGTTCGATCGAGGAGCCTCCCCGCCTACGTAAATGAGAAGCAGCTATGTTGTTCTCCAAAGCAAAAACTGATTTTTTGGAATACCTAGAGATTGAGCAGAACCGTTCGCAAAAGACGATCGCCAACTATGATCACTATCTAACGCGCTTGCTCGATTATGCTGACGATGAGCTAAAAGTCGAGGAGATCGATCCAGAATTGATTCAAAAATGGCGCTTATGGCTGAACAGGCTAGGTACCAACACTTCAGACGAACTACAAAAATCAACATCTAACTATCACCTTATAGCTTTGCGCAGTTTCCTTAAATTCTGTGCTAAACGTAGCATTACTGCTCTACCAGCTGACAAGATTGAATTAGCTCGAACTGTTCGTAAACAGGTTACGTTTTTAAATGAGGATGAACTAGAGCGCATATTTTCGCAGCCAAACCTCGAGTCCATGAGCGGCATACGTGACCGAGCGATTCTAGAGCTTCTCTTTAGCTCCGGCCTACGCGTCTCTGAACTGGTTGGGCTCAACCGCGACCACATTAACTTGAAACGGCGAGAGTTTATGGTACGTGGTAAAGGTCAAAAAGATCGGCCAATATTTATAAGCAGCGAGGCTGCCGGGTGGATCCAGCACTATCTGGACCGTAGGACTGACAATGCTAAGCCATTGTTTGTGCGGTACAGCGGCGCGAAGCACCTGGATTACGGTGGGGACTTCAAACGTTTAACAGCACGGTCGGTACAACGACTCGTTAGCCGTTATGCTCGACTCGCCGGAATCACTAAGCATGTGAGTCCACATACACTTAGGCATTCGTTCGCTACTGATCTTCTTATGAACGGTGCTGACCTCCGCTCTGTCCAAGCTATGCTTGGTCATAGTAACATCAGCACCACTCAGATATACACCCACGTCACCGATTCACATTTACGGGAGGTACATCAGAAGTTTCATCATAAACAGAGCAGCTAGCACAAGCCGAATTAGCTGCAGACTAGCCTACGGCGAGGGAGGATTTGGATTGCTAGTTGCAGGGTTGCAGAACAAGCTGCCACCCCCACCGCTATTGAGATCACCGTTAACCGTATCAAAAACTGTAAATGAAGTATTGGTTACCCCAAAGCGCTTGCACACAGAGTCAGAGCTAATGATAGCACCGTCTGGAATGGCATATGAATTAGCATTAGACATGTCGACAGCTACTCGTACTCTGCGCAGTACATCTTGAGCTTTTCCAGTCGTGTCGATCACCGCTTGCGCGCCGTCAAACTGAGTGCCTGCTGCACTAATAGTCAACCCCACATTCGTCTCAACGTATATGGTGCTGATACGAGCATAGTAGGTGTCGCCGAGTGATGCGCTACAGGTCAGATCAGCACAAATGGAGGCCGTACAACTTGCCGTGGTTACTCCTGTACAGCGTGCGCCAACTGCTGTACCTCTAGCCGCCGTCGTAGCTACATCTGCGACATTCGAGGAAAATGGAACAAAAAAGATAGTGGCGGTATAGTTAGCCCATTTCGTCCGGTCCAATGGTTGATTAGCATCGAGTAGATCGACGCGAACAACTGGCGATGGACATGACCATGAAGCAAGATTTGTAAACGTGTTTGGGCTACCAGAATTCGGACAGCTAGCGCTATTGCCAAGGGACGTCCATGTCAGGTCGAACCTCGAAAATTTACCCCCGGCAGATATGAGCGGAATAACGGTCGATCCTGCTCCGATGCTATAGGTTAATGTATCAGGATGAGTGTCAACCGTAAGGCAAGTATACGAAGCGCCATGCGTATTATCCACTATACCACTAGCTTTATAATTGGCGTCTGGACCACAAGTAGTCTTGTCCTGTGGCGTCTGGCCATTACTAAGCGCATCGTCTATGACTGCACGTGCATCGTTGATACCGCTTTCTGCTGCGTAGTACGCTTGGGTACTCAATTGGGCATTCAAACTACTACGCTGTTCATTACGGGCAACCTCAGCAAAACCTAGGACAATTAAGGTTATAACGATCATCATAACCATAGTCACCATCAAGGATACTATCCCTGCTTCGCCTCGTTTGACTTGCGTCATACTTCTCATGGTAATCTACCTGACCCCCCGCTTACAATATGCGCTTCTCGACCGTGGTCGTTAAGTCGGCAACAGCACAAAATTGCGTGCCAGATTGGCTGCCGGAGCACGTTTCACTGCTAGACTCCCAGGCAGAAACATTAGCGGGAACTGGCTGCTTCAACAAAACATTATCACCGTAGATAATGCGCAGATGGATGGTATAGAGATCGCCGTTTTGAGTAATTTGCAGCGTATTGATACGCATATGCTGGCCCAGCAACTCACGGCCGTTTGCCAGAGCAGCAGTTGCGGGCATAGTAGGTGGCAGTATACATCCCTTCATCGCCACAAGACCGTGGTACCCTTGATTTGCCCCAAACGGTGCTGCATCGGTTACTTCCTGACCAGGTCGAAATGCATAGAGTGTGTCATCGATACAGATGCCATACGTCGTCCCAGCAAGGTTATAGACTGGCGGCACGGGTGTGACTGTTTGACCGAATTGAATCGCTTGGCTAATCGTATTAAGAACACTGCGCGCAGCTTCTTGGGTTTTAGAGGTTGTTACCCCTTTGTAGTAATCATTTGTGAAACTGATAACGCCGGCAGCCACGATTAGCAAGATCACCGCAAACACACCGGCAGCGATCATCAATTCAAGAATCGTAAAGCCAATTTGACGTTCTGTACGGCTAAAACTTCGCGAAGCAGTGTCGTGCGTCATTGGCATAGCGTATTACCACTTTTTACATCTAACTTGACGGCCAGTTGGCGGCCAGTACTACCGATCGTAATGAGTCCTGACTGGTTCGTCGTACCACTAGCAAAACAGATTTGCACGCCTTGTGCTGGATTTATCGGCGCCTCAGTCAGCAGATTAACATCACCAAGACCACCGACACCGCTGCTGCTCTCAATTTGCCCAACTGCAGTATTCAAGTTCTCATCCAGTAAAGTCGACTCAATTGGCACTAAGTCAACTTGCTGTGCCCCTGAGCTGTAGCCAGTGCCTGTGTTGCCAGCTTGCCCAGGTTCCATAAGGAAGGCGACAGCTCCTATACTACATGCTTTTGTTATACATAGAGGTTTTATATCCGGGGCACGCATCCACACTGTTTGAAGACCATATTCCAAGTCGACGGCTGTTGAATAGGTTGAGTACTGACCACCTACTTGTACAACCCTCGGTACAGCAGCCGCGAACGGAGCTGCAGTAGTTCCCTGCGTATTCAAACCTGCTATGGTGTATACCTGATACTGCTCTGTTGAGATACCACCGGCATTTTGCACATGAAACTGTATTGCCTTACCTAAGAAGATACATTCATTATTCGTACCTTGGCTGCCACCCCCCGCAAAAACAGGTGCTCCTCCGCCCTTACTACACGCGACACTCTGGTCTGGAAAATTACCATCAGGCACTTGATCAACAACTTGTTGCAATTGCGACTGAACACTTTGGATAGCATGGGTGAACTCAGCCGCGTTCTGGCGACCGGTTAAGCTGGCGGCAATTACCACAAAGAGCGCTCCAGTGACAGCCAATACGATCATCGTCTCAACAATAGTGAAACCACCCATCAGTTTCGCTTGGCTCACCGGCGCCGGCCGCGAACGAACCCCGACCTTCATGCGCCTAAGTATACCATAAGCGTCTTTAAGCTAAGTACCACTACCGGATCAGTAAGTTGATGTACCAGCTATTAAGTGGAGCTCCAAAGAGCATAACAATTACCGTGGCTAGCATAAGAAATGGTCCAAACGGAATACGCGTGGTACCGATCGGCTTACCGCGTAACAGTAGCGGCACGGCGGCGAGCGAGCCTGCAAGCGAAGCTATGAAAATAAGTAGCAGGGCTGGCACTGGACCGCCGACAAACAACCCAAGTGCAATCGCTAATTTTATATCACCAAATCCTATCCATCTCCCTCGCGATACAACGTAGAGCATATAAAAGAGCCCGGCGGTTAGCAGAACACCCCAACCAGCAGTGATTAGAGCGCTTGCCCCACCATGAAATACCGTCGCTTGCAGCGCTATCGCAGCAATTCCTACTGTAATAAGTGGGAACACCACCCTGTCAGGCAAGAGCAGCCAACGGATATCGTAAAGAGCAAGGATAACAAAACAAACCAGAGCTAGAAGCCACAACCCAAACAATACCTGACCATAGCTAGCGTTCAGCGTAGCCAGACTATACGGCCACCAGATATATGACGCAGCAAATAGGCACGGCAACAAGAGCTCAGCAACTGGAGTATCCTCAATTGGCTTATGGCAGTAGCGACATCGGCCGCGTAAGTATATGTAGCTCACTACGGGGACGAGATCCAAACTGGATAGTTGGTGCCCGCAGTGGGTGCAGACTGAACGGCCAGTAGTAATTGACAAATCGCGGTCACTCAGACCAAGCTTCTTGATTTTACGGCTGCTCCCTTGTTGCATATGCAGACGCCAGATCACCGCGTTACAAAAGCTACCCAGGACTAGGCCAATCGCAATAAGCCAAATAAGAATCATCTCGCTAATGGTAACACAAAAAACAGGCTCCCCAGTTGAGAGCCTGTTTATTATTGCAACCTTAGCTTATGATTCAGTGCACTGCGCAACCATCGTACCGCCGCTGCCCTCAACATCGAAGACCGCTACGACACTGCGAGCAGTAGCGCCTGCAGCCGTAGAAGCATTACCGGCGCACTTTGCATAGTTGCCTACTACAACTTGGTCCAAATTGCCTGGTGCTGCGATAGCCGTAGCTGCTGCCTGGTATTTCCAGGTAACGTTGGCTGGGATGGTGTAGTAACCAAGATTTGGCGTGTCATTTGGGAACTCTGTACTAAACTGCCCCGAGACAAGTGGGAACGCACCAGCGTTGTTGTCTTCGTAATTAGACACCGACGACAAGAGAGACGAAACGTCATTCTTGCGCTGGGTATTACGCGAAGTCCGCTGCAATGCTGGCACTGCCAAGAAGACAATGGCTAAGATAAGCCCCGCTATGGCCAACACGATCATGACTTCGATAATTGTGAAGCCGGAGTTTTTAGATTTCTGTAACGGTGCCTTCATACAAATGTGCCCCCTTTAATTAGAGTGTTACTGCTAATGCTTACATGGTACTGATAGTCTAGCGAATAATCAAGTCCCTTGCTAGAACTATACGATCGAGTTCACTTGGCTTGCCAAGTTATATATTGGCAACAACACGGCAGCTACAATAGTAAATGCAACCAAGCCCATCAGGATCATCATGACCGGTTCAATGATGGTCTGGATAGCCTTGATTTGGTTATCAAGCTCTTTTTCGTAGTAGTCGGCTGCTTTGCCGAGCATCTGCTCCATCGATCCGGACTGCTCTCCAATCTTAAGCATATTTGGTACTAGCTCAAGGAAATTAGGATCACCTGTTAATGCAGCGCCGAGCGACTTGCCGGTCTTAACTTTTTCTGTCGCCTTTAGAATTGAGTCCTCAACGTACATGTTGTCGACTGCTTTACCTGTAATGATCAGCATCTGGATGAGCGGTACACCACTAGCCACCAGCGTAGTACCCGTGCGGGCAAACCGCGCCATGTACAGCTTCATAAAGAGCGGTCCAATGGGCCACGCTTTCATCTTTAGCTTGTCGAGTACTCGCTTGCCACCCAATGTGCGTGTCCAACGCGATGTAAATACCACTAGCACTGCGAGTGCAATAAGTAGCGCCCACCACCACTGAACAACAAAGTCGGATAAAGCAAGCAGCACCTGTGTTAGAAACGGCAAGTTGGCGCCACCCGTTTCACTATAGAGCGTTTTGACCTGTGGCAGCACCTTTACAAGCATAAAGACGACAACGATAACCATAACGAACAAAACAATAGCCGGATATATCATAGCTCCACGAACTTTTGAGACTATGTCAGCGTCCTTTTCCTGTTGATCAGCAAGACGCTCTAGTGCTTTGTCAAGCGTACCCGATGCCTCCCCGGCCGAGATAAGGCTCAGATACACCTGGTTAAAAACATCAGGATATTTACCCATAGATTTGGCGAGAGTCCCACCAGCTTCGACATCGGTAATGATCTTCGTTATGATTATCCTTAACGGTTTACTCATCGTCTGATTATTCACATTGCGCAAGCTTTGCACGAGAGGCAGCCCGGCGTTTAACAATGTCGCCAGCTGCCTTGAAAAAATTACCCTGTCTTTAGCCCTAACTTTAGAAAACCGACTAAGAATAGCTAGGCCGCCCGACCTGCTGACCGAGATCTCTATTGGTGTCAAGCCTTCAGCACGGATGAGCTTGGCAGCCGACTGCTCACTATCAGCCTCAACAGTCGCGCTTATTCGCTGACCGCTGGCTGGATCTCGTGCAGTGTAGGTGTACGTTAGCATGGGCTATTAGCTCCTCATTAGTCTATCGAGTTCATCGAGATCAATTGCAAAGTTACGTGCCTCATCATACGTGATAGTTCCTTCGTGTATCAGCTTAGCAAGCGTCTTATCCATGCTTTGCATGCCAAATTCAGCGCCAGTTTGAATAACTGCGTCCAGCTGGTGTGACTTTCCTTCTCGAATAATATTGCGAACAGCCGGTGTTACAACTAGGATTTCCGCTGCCGCAATGCGGCCGCCACCAATTGCTGGAATGAGACGCTGGGAACAGATGGCCATCAATATGTTCGAAAGCTGGGCACGAATTTGCGGCTGCTGATGAGGCGGGAAGACATCGATCATACGATCGATACTCTGCGCAGCACTATTAGTATGAAGAGTGGCAAATACTAAGTGACCAGTTTCGGCTATGGTAATGGCGCTCGCTATTGTTTCTAGGTCGCGCATCTCACCGATGAGGACAACGTCTGGGTCTTCACGCAGAGCCGAGCGTAAAGCAGCACTAAACGAGTAGGTGTCATAGTGAACTTCACGCTGTACGACCACCGACTTAATGGAACGGTGGGTGTATTCAATTGGGTCTTCGATAGTAATAATGTGCGATGCACGCTCTGCGTTGATTTTATGAACTAACGCCGCCAGGCTGGTAGATTTACCTGAGCCAGTCGGCCCAGTTACTAAAACTAAGCCGCGCGGATAATCAGCGAATTTGGTAACTACTGGCGGCAAGCCAAGTTGCTCTATCGTCAGAATTTCGTTGGTGATAAGACGCAAGGCCGCGGCCAAATTGCCTCGCTCATGGAAGGCATTAACACGGAAACGCCCCATGTCGCCAAAAGCAAAGCTAAAGTCAAATTCCTTATCTTTAAGTAAAATCTGCTTCTGGTCCTCATCGAGGATGGCGAAGATCAGCGCCTCGACTGCTTCGTCACTAAGTGGCTCAGCGCCAGATACAGGCACAAGAGACCCGTCGATGCGCAACATCGGCGGTAGGCCGACCTGCAAATGTAGGTCAGAAGCCTTTTTTTTGACAACCTCTTCTAGTAGGATTTCGACTCGTGGTTGACCGGTTTGCATGTTTATTCCACCCTTCTTGTCATGTCTATGCCACTATATCGGCCGCAGCGACACGGTTGACCTCATTTAATGTTGTCAAGCCACTTAATGCCTTAAGGTAGCCGTCCTGGCGCATAGTAATCATACCTTCGACTTGCGCTTGACGCTGGATCTCACTTGACGTTGACCGGCTTAAGATCTGTTGCTGGATCTTCTCAGAAACCGGAAAGACCTCGTAGACACCCATACGTCCGCTGTACCCACCAGGACTACCGGGGCTATCTTTGCCCTTGGATAAAGTATAAGCATTTTCGGTCATCAGTGGCAAGTTGTCATAGCCCAGATCCTCACTGACTTCTTTACGCTTAGCTTCTGATTCCGGTAATAGCCCCTTAAGTGTCTTATGAATTGAGTCGGTTTCGATCTCCGGACTTTGGTATTCTTCTTTGTTCTCACCGATCTTGCGCACTAAGCGCTGTCCAATAACCACTTTAACTGTACTGGCTATTAGAAACGGCTCAATGCTCATGTCAAGCAAACGCGGCAAAATGCCGGCAGCTGAGTTGGTGTGCAGTGTTGAGAAAACAAGATGCCCAGTTAGCGCAGCCTGTACCGCTAACTCAGCAGTCTCTTTATCACGGATTTCGCCGACCATGATCACGTCGGGATCCTGACGCAGAATAGAACGCAGGCCAGTAGCGAAGGTTAGCCCGACATCAGCATTAACTTGGATCTGATTTACCCCCTGCATCTTATATTCAACTGGGTCTTCAAGCGTCACAATATTAATAGCGTCTGTCTTTATCTCCTGTATCAGAGCATAGAGGCTGGTAGATTTACCTGAGCCAGTCGGCCCAGAGGTAAGAATCATACCGTTTGTTTGTTTCAAGCCTGCCCGAATCATGCGCAAAGACCGGCCACGATAGCCCATCTGCTCCAGCTTCAAGCTAGTGCCCGATTTATCAAGTAAACGGATAACAACCTGCTCGCCCCATACTACCGGAGAAATTGCAATACGGAGGTCAATGTCCTTACCGGCAACCTGGATCGAGAACTCGCCGTCTTGTGGCGTGCGGTGCTCATCGATCTTTAAGCTTGATAAGATCTTTATCCGGCTTACGAGAGGTGGCTCGGAACTTTTCGGCAGCTGCATTACCTCGCGTAAAATGCCATCGATACGGCAACGGATCTTGAGTGTATCCTGAAGCGGCTCGATATGGATATCGCTAGCCTTATTACGGGCGGCAAACTCCAGAATGGCCGACAGCGCCTTACTAATTGGCGAGTCCTGCACCAGCGTCTTAATGTTTTTGTTTGCGGTGGCACTCGCAGCTTCCCCACCCTGCCTAGCCGTTTCTTCGGTTGCATCCTGTTGCTCCATCTGGTCCATCTGACCAGCCACCACTTCAGAAATGTGCTGCTGATATTGCTTCAGAACGTTCTTGATACCTTCTTCACTCGCGACATATACCTTAAGAGGCCGACCGATTTTCTTGCTTAAGAAGTCAACTGCCTGTACATTATCGGCATCAAGCATGGCGACTACCAGTCGGTGCTGCATTTCACCGAGAGGCACTGCCATATAGCGTTCAGCAATATCTTGAGGAAGTAGGTCAAGGATCTTCGTGTCAATCTGCGCCGTCGAAAGGTTGACGTACGGCATGTTCGTGGCCTGGGCTATAGCTTTTGTCAATTGCTCATCGGTAATGAACTTACCACTAACCAACATACCAAAAAGAGAATTGTTCGACTCTTTTGCCTTTTCCTTAGCAAGCGCTAACTTGTCAGGCGTCAATATACCCTCTGCCACAAGGTCATCTTCTACCTGCTGCTGTGTATCTGCCGATAAGACGCTCATAAGCGCTCAAGCCTCGAGCTAGTGGCCCGGTCCGTTGAATGGGTTAGGATTGTTGCTTGGCGAGACCTGGATTATTTCCGAAGGGTCAATCGATTGGGTATTGAAAAACTTTGGATCCGGGCTCGCAAAGTCGGTTGTAATAGCATCAACAACGGCTGCTTTCTGACTCCCCGCCTGCGCACTGCTAAAGACCAGCTGTGATAAGCCAAATGATAAACCAGCGCTGATTGCTGCGATAATGATGATGAGGGCAATATCTTTTTGTTTCATGCCTTTCCTTTCAGTATACGCCTCAGCTGTGAGACTTACTGCACCACCTCCGACTTAATATCTAGACTCTTCGCAGGCTGCCAATACGTCTGCGCAGAAATCGTAAGTGTCAGTTGGTTCTGGTCGCCAGATAGCTCAAGTGTTTGTATTTGGAATGGACGCGTAGATCGCTCAAGCGCGTTAACAACATTTTGGATCGCACCATAATTGCCTGTCACTACAACCTGGAATGGCATAGGCTGGGGCGTTGGGCTGCTGCTTGACTGGTTTGCTGCTTGCGTAACCGCATCGTCAGTGCCAGAAATACTCTGTATCTGCACAGACTGGCTGATCAATATACTCTCGAGACTGGTAACGAGAGCTGGGTAGTCATATTTGCTTGGCAGCGCATCAAGGATAATCTTAGCGTTTGTTCCATCTTGCGGGCCAGACCCGTTCGGATTACCACCGATAGCATTGGTAGGCGTACTTATGAATGCGTTGTACGAAGCTTCCAAGCTTTGTATAGATTGGATATCCTTGGTTAGCTGGTCTTGCGCCGTACGGTTAATGCCGATTACCTTATTCTGGTACGTAAACAACCCAAATAGTGACCACGATGCAACGAGTGAGAAAACCACCAGAAACGCGGCAACAGAAGTGACTACTACTATAGTGGTATTAGACTTCTCGATTAGCGCTCGCTTGAGTGAAGGTACTGCCGCCATCTTAGTTCCCCTTCTTGAAGATTATTGACGGTTCCTGGGCAGATTGACTCTGGTTGCCCACCTGGAGCGTAATGTTATTAGCTACGCTGAAGATAGGCGGATCAAAACTGAAGGTTATAGAGTATGTGGCTGTTGTAGCGCTTCGGCTAAAATTCGCTAGGACAACCGACGAAAAAGCCAGCTTAGTACCAGGCGTGCCTTGAATGGAATAACTCGTGTACTTCAGGCTATCAATAAATGTATTAACAGCATCAAGACTCGGCGCATTACCGTTAATTGTCATGGTATTCTGGGTAAAATCAACGCGCAGATCCGAGATTGTCGTCTGCGTAGGAGCCAACTGCGACAGATAGACAAACACCCGCGATGCGACTGGTTTCTGGCTATTCAATGAAGAAAGCGAGCCAAGCTGGCTCTGAACAGTCAGTATGTCGCTGATGTTGGGTTTATTTTTCAGCGTCCGGCTGCTTGAGGCGATACTATCGTTCTGATCGCTTATAATTTTTTTCTGGGCAATATATACCGCTGAAAACGCAATAACAAGGACAGCCACCGCAGCCGCACTGGCGATCAGTGAAACACTTACCATCAGTCGCTTCATTCGTTGCGAACGGATATACTGCTGCTTTACTTCAGGCAAGAGGTTGAATTGAATCATGCTTCGTTCCTCGCGGCCAGCCCGATTGCTACGTTAAATTGATTAGCAATCGCCAGCAATTCATTTTGGCGGTCCGGGCTAAACTGGATGTTATGCCACGGATTACCGATCTCTACGTTAATAACAAATTTGTTCGCCAGATATAGCGGGAACTCTGGTAACACTGAGCCGCCACCGGTAACAACTATCTTGTCCAAACCAACATTGGTATAACGTGTTTGAAAGAATTTGATCGACTTCTCGACCTCACTCGTCATTATGTCAACAGCACCGATGATTGCCTGATATACTTGGCCCTCCAGCTTTTCTTTGCTAAGACCAAACTTCATGACAAATTGCCCAGCTTGCTTCTCGTCGACATTTAGATTCTGCATCGCCGAACGCATGACTGCCTCCATCCCAGTAGGCACTGACCGTGTCAGGCGTGGCGCTCCGCCATACATGATTACGATATCGCTTGATTTATAGCCAACGTCAAGTATTACGTATGCAGCCGTGGCGTCTGGCACGGTCAAAGCTCGAGCCAGTGCTAAGTTGTCGGGCTCAAAAGCAATTACGTTTAAGCCGGCAGCCTCGACAATATCCAGTCGTCGCTCGACAAATTCATTAGGCACGGAAGTTAGCAGAATCTCCTGTTTTGTTTTGTCGACCGGAGAGTCGCCTAGGATAGCCCAGTCAATTTTAGACTCATTTAGCGGCGTTGGAATAAGTGCATCAGCTTGGTAGCGAATTGACTTCTCCATATCCCGTGCCGAAAGTCGGTCGACATCGGCAACAGTAGTAAATACCCTGTTTGAGGGTATCCCCACCGCAACATTCTTTGTACTGAAATGGGCCTGGCCTATTAGTTGTGCAATTGCCTGCGTTAATTTTTGCTGGTCGTTTTTGGAATCACTAAGCGCCAGCTTGCTGTCGATTGGCATGTAAGCGTACTTATATAGTGATTTAGTATTACCAACGCTCTTCAGCTCCACTGCCCGGAGAGCAGTGCTGCCAACATCCAAGCCAAAGAATGATGATACGCCGCTTAAGAAGCCCATGTCTCCCTTTAAGCCCTAATTTTCTGATTTTGCGTTAGTATTTGCATCCGTACGTACCTTTACCCGCCCCCGTAAACCGTGAGGACGTACTCGCTAGGCCAATTATAGCATAAGCACTCTGCCAGCAAACGTTTTATAGAATTGGTGGCAACGCAGTAATGGCGTCGTAGGTATTAGTCGGGTTCGACCCATTACGGGGCAACCAGACTTCAGGCGTGTAATTAAACACTTCAGCGTCATGGTTGGAACTCAATGAGTCACTTGCTGCAGCTTGCCCGAGTGTGCCGTTTGTTCTGCCAAAGAGCGCCTGCTTGGCTACGAATGCGCCATTGATAGTAAGCTGCTTGTTGCAGGTGTTATAGAAACCGTTAGTCGTCGGATCCACTTGCCTGTACACACCTCCTACGCCGCCAATATCGACAGCACAGTCTATAATCTGGCCACCGATACCACCTGAAGGTTCAGCCACATAGACACCATCAAGCTGGGTGACTGAACTATCAACGTAAATGTTTCCACCGACTACGACGAGCTCGAAGAAAGGTACCTGGTCGACCTTTGGCCAGGCACCATTTTGATAAGCAATATTGCGCGATATGTATATATCACCACTAGCGTATATTCTAAGCTGAGAGCCTTTCTGTATAACAGCCGGGTTAGTGCCAGCTGGCACGATGCTAGCAATTTGATTGGTAGCTGCTACGCCAGTAATCGGTGTGCCAAGACCTTTCGTGTAGTCAGTACCACACACCCAAGCACCGCTGGAGTCACCATAGAAGCCGCCAAACAGCCCTTGCCCCGGATTAATTTTGCTAGCTACAATTGCACTATTTGCAAATGCTAAATTCATCGGCGGGATACTAGTCGCGGGGTTCATCGCGCTACCAAATTCTTCTATCTGAGCTAAGGCCTGTACTGCATATTCAGTACCTGCCCCAGGATAGCCCGGAGTATCCTGATTCCAGCTATAGATACCTGCTAGGTTATTAACCACACACGAGCTGCCGCCCGACGGCGCGGCGCCAGTCATGACATCACCGCCATAGACGTTCAGGTACGGCAAGTTAATGGCTGGGAACTGCCCAGAGCACGATTTGAGTAGGCCCCCGTTTGAATACAGGTTCCAATTGACGGTGAACATACCCGTACCATTCGTTTTGGGTACATTGGCAAATGTATTGCCGAGCACCCCACCATTGTTCGTCGCTACAACCTGGCCGTGTGTGTAATAGGTCGCACCTCCTGGCGTAACGATACTTTGAACGTCGATCGTAGGATTTGGCGGTAATTGTCCAACAGTCGGCTGCACGCCTACTGTAAGCGAATAAGACATTTGCGGATCGAGCCTGATTGGAACAGTATTTGGCCCCTGACAATTGTAATTTACACATGGTGCACTTGTCTGCGTTGTCCACGTATACCAGCTATTCGAAGGAGCGAGGGGCCCAGTATCTTGCACGTGCAACGTAATTGATTGTTTATTATACGCATCTGTCGTCGGCGGTAGTGGCAAATTGAAAGTGACATTATCCCACACTCCTCCACCTGACGACCGATACGTCGCAGATTGTGGCCATCCTGCCAACGTCACATATGCATCAGTAGCCGCATCCGGGTCTTCAAAAGTAATATGAGCTGATTGTAAGCCAGTGTTGG
Source organism: Candidatus Saccharimonadales bacterium (assembly GCA_025450135.1). Lineage (GTDB taxonomy): Bacteria > Patescibacteriota > Saccharimonadia > Saccharimonadales > UBA4665 > JANWHZ01. Next base: position 1,795 of record JANWHZ010000016.1, on the reverse strand, counting down.
GATCAACGCAGGTCACTGAAATAGTGCCTCCTGGTAAATTGTTCGACGGGGGTAATTTACTGCTGCTGCTTTGAACATTACCGCACTGCGATCCTATATGGAAACTACTGGCGCCGTTATTCCAGTAAAACACAATTTCGGGCACGCTTGCACTCCAGTCCATATTACAGGTGTTAGGCGCCGATTGATAAGTGGCAGCGTCGTATTGGTCATGGTCAAACCCGCTTGTAAAAGGAAAGGGGTTGTCGTTACAAAAATACGGCGGTACATAGTCCCAATTAATGCCAAAACTTGTTCCAGGGCATGTCATTTGCCCTGAATTGGTGGCACATTGATTAGCTCCTAGCGCCCGAATCGTAGGTGCCCATTTACTATTAAATTGCGCTCGCGCGTCATTAATGCCGTTGCCTGTACTACCATTGTTCTGGTCTATCCCCAGCATCTTGTCGATGATAAATGCAGCGCCACCCTGAGATTCTTGAATGTAGGAGCTAGTACCACTACCCTGCCAAAGATATCCGCTCATATCGTTAATAAATGCATTAACGTTATTAACACCATATAGTGTTGCGTGCGAAGCACCGCTCGAAGAGTTGTGCCAGCACCACCAGTTACTACTGTTGTTCCATGTATACCACTGGACAGATGGGTCGGGTAAGATGTTACATATTGCACTATCGTTGCCATTCTTAAAATAGCCGCAGACTCCATTAGTGCATGCATATGCACGGGATTGGCCAAAAGCTAGAGTAGCCACACTGCCACCAACGCCCAACGCCAAAATGATAACGAACTTTTTGAGCATTTATTACTGACCTCCCTGCTCATGTGTTAGCTCTGCCTGGTAGCGAAGAAGCAATCTATCCTTATTCGATGTGTTCGAGGCACTTATTGCATTTACTAATTTTTCCAATACTTTCACCGCATTAACGCGGTCGCCCGAATTAACATACGCATCACTAAGATTCTCAAGCAGTGGAATATCGTCTGGCGAGTAAGTGAGCGCCTGCTGATATGCGGCAGTCGACTGGGATGTTTGGTTGGTCCGAGTGTACGCATCGCCAAGAGCGGTATATGCAGCTTGTTTTTCGGTTGAAGTATGTGCACCCTGTACTTGTGCTTGTGCGGCTTTAACCGCGGCCGCCGGAGTAAGTTTTGTATAGTCTATGACGGCTGGCTTCTGGATCAATGAAGTCTGCGCCCAGATATACCATCCGCCAAAAGTCATACCACCAAGTATTACTAGGCTTGCGGCGCCCACAACCAGCCGCCTACGCAACTTAGCTCCTGCCTGTACAGCATCGCTCGTTACAAGGCCAACCGGTACCGGTTCTACTGCCCGTTTACCCATCTTGCTTTAAAGTATAGCAAACCGTAAGCATTACAACACCAAAACTGTTTAGAAAACTCTTCAATTTCAACCCAGGCAAGAAGATCACGTAAAAAGCCGGCTACTTCTTTTTCGTCTTTTAATAAGCTAAACGCTTCGGTTAGCTATTTGTCTTGTGCCGACGGATATGACATTGTGCCATGTTTATCATTTACTTATTGAATTAACTCCCGACCAACCTAAGCTTCCTCTGTTACAATAGCACCATGAGCTCAGTTCAAATTGGGATTGTCGGTTTACCGAATGTTGGCAAATCTACCTTGTTCAATGCATTAACGGGCAATAATGTATTAGCAGCTAACTATCCGTTTGCGACAATCGAGCCAAATACGGGGATCGTAGCGGTTCCCGACCCACGTCTGCAGAAACTAGCTGATATGTACCACAGTGAAAAGATTGTGCCGG
>JANWHZ010000015.1 GCA_025450135.1 Candidatus Saccharimonadales bacterium | reverse complement strand
TAGTCAACACCAAGAGCAGCGGGAACAGGGATAAAAAGCCATAGTATGCCAGCAGGGCAGCTCGATGGCCGGCTTCGTCGTCGATATATTTACGTACGATTGCGTAGATAAATCCGAAGTTAGGATGATGCTGCTGCCAGGCGTCAATCGCAGATACCAGCGCGTTAGGTTTGCCCATATCGTCGTGTGACATATCTTCCATATATTGTACCGTTACATCTTTTGTGTTGCATACATTTTCTGATACCGGTTAAAAACCTCACAGCCACGCATTAACGACAAGCATTACCATAACAGTACAGTAATGTAAGTGAAACGAGGATCAAGCATGAATTACGATTTGGATAGCCTCATGGACGAAGTAGACAAATGGGACCACAAGAATAGTCGTAAACATTTCATCGAGCGCATGGAACGCAAACTGCACCACAAGGAGAATAGAGAGTATCGTCTGAACCACTCGCGCTAATATTTAAACACCCACTTTGAGCCGCGCTGTAAGTATATGGCGCGGTTTTGTATTTAGAATCGGATGCGACGCATGAGGTCGTCAGTCAGACTTGGCTTCGCCTCCTCCATTGGTAGATGCATACTGAGATAGCTTATTATACGTTCCTCATCGGCTGGATCGAGATATAGAGTGGCGTACATCGAAAAGCGCCTGAGCGGCGTCAATTCGACACTTAGAAACGCTCCCTCTGGCATTACAGCGAAAGAGCGGAATTCGTGATATGGCAAGTGGCGGTTACCGATTGTTAGCCCTGACTCGTCAAGCTGGTATTGCTGTTGGTTAGGCTTATGTGAAGCATAAAAAGCCAATAGTGTGATGCCGATGAAGACAGCTGAAGTTGGCATGATATCACGCGTGACAAGCCAAGTTATTGCTGCAGCAACTACGGCACCGGCAGCAATTAGCACATACCATCCAGTGGGTTTCTCATGAGCTATAAACTCAGATGCAGTCCAAGAAATCACATCAGACATTGGCTCGTAAGGTTCGGAAGATGCCATTGCCTCAGGAATAACATTCGGTTGAGACACCTCAGGCTGCGGGGCGCCTACTTCAGCGGTGGGAGCTGCTGAAGCGGCTTCCGGCTGTGGCGGCTGCGCAGTATCTAAAATCTCTGCCGCTGAGTTGACTACTGCTGGGGATTCAGTACTGTGCGGCTGTATTACATCATCGGGTTTGTATATCACCTGATTATCCGTCGATGTTTTCGATGCATCCCCATCCATTAGCGCTATTGTACAGCCCCACACAGCATTCGAGCAACTTGTTGAAACACGACGCAAAAAGAAAGAGGCTCGACCACACGAGCCACGTTCTTTTTGGCGGAGAGGGAGGGATTCGAACCCTCGCGGGGGCTTGCGCCCCCCTAATGATTTAGCAAACCATCCCCTTCAGCCACTTGGGTACCTCTCCGTGCCACGTATTGTAACGTGTTGGCTGATTTGGCGGAAGGGGTGGGATTCGAACCCACGGACCCTTGCGGGTCTCCGGTTTTCAAGACCGGTGCACTCGGCCACTATGCGACCCTTCCGTAACAGGGGTGATTATAACAGGGAGCTGCGTCCTATGCTAGGCTTGTTTGGAATCAAATAAGATAACCAAGACACAAAATAGGCGACAGGGTATCATCAAGCATAGGCGTTGTATTTAATGCGTTGTAAATAACAGCATTTGCCGTTGCACTCTGTTGATCACCTAAGCTATACTGCTAGCAAGACAAAAACGCAAGGTGTCATCTAGTTTTAATGCTCTTTGGAGGGTAACAACATGGCGCGACAACGCAACCAGCGCGACAACGACCTACTGCTTGAAGAAGATGAATTGACCGCAGCGTTCTTGGGCGATGACGATCTCGGCACACCTGCTGCAGAACAGCAAGCACAGGCGCCGGCCGGCGACGAGTGGGGCGACGATGGAGCACAAGTACCTGGGCAATTAGCCGTAGACGTCTACGAGACCAAGGACAAGCTGGTCGTTAAGGCACGTACCGCAGGCGTGAATAAGAATGATCTGGACGTGAGCATTTCTGATAACCAGCTTACGATCCGCGGCACACTTAGTGCTGGCAATGAGGAAGAAGTTGAGAACTACTTCCTACAGGAGTGCTATTGGGGTGAATTTTCACGTACTATCGCACTGCCGGTTCCAGTAAGAGAGGAAGAGATCGAGGCGGTCCTCAAAGACGGCGTCCTGACAGTCAGCTTTGGCAAGGTTGAGCAGAACACTGTCAAGAAGATTCAAGTTCTATAGTCAAATCAAGACTAGTAAAAAGCTGCCCAGTTAGAGGCAGCTTTTTCACTGGTTAACGCCAAATTCGGCAACGTAGATGGCAGCTCTTATAAATAATCCCCGCACTCTTAGCGAGGATTATTTATAGATAAGTGGATTATCCAGCTGTACCACCAGGTGTAATGTTAACTGCTTGGCTTAGGACGAAGTGAACGATGAGCTGAGCAAGAGCCACGATAACCAGGCCAACCAGGGCATAAATAATTGTGGTCTTTGCAGCAGAAACTTTTCCTGAGTCACCCCCGGAAGTGATATACCGAAGTCCGCCAACGATAATCATGATGACCGCAATGACGCCAACAACAAGCGAGAAAATGTTAATCACCTGGTTCAATAGCCCTTGCAGGTCGCTAGTGTTAGTCGTACTGGTACTACAAGTCGAGTTTTGCAGATCAAGATTCGTGCCGCAGGTAAGTCCGTTCTGAATCTGGTCTGCAGCAACGGTCGCGGGCAAGAGTAATACAGGCGTGGCTATTGCCGACAAAGCCATGACGCTTAGTAAAGCCCTCTTCATTCTTTTCATCATGTAATGTTACCTTTCTTACTTTGTTGTCTTAACTTATACCACAAGCATCTCACTAGCTTCAAGGGTGATCATGCCTTGGTAGACTGGGTCAGCACAAACCTAACTATCACCTGAGCCAGCGCGACAACGACTAAGCCGATAAGTGCGTAAATTACTGCGTTTTTTGCCCCAGCAACCTTACTGGTATCACCACCAGAGGTGATAAACCTAGCGCCAGCCACTATGATCATGATAACCGCCAGCAGCCCCACAATGACACTTAACAGATTGACTGCCGCTGCCACCACATTAGAAACCTGAGTACCGGCCGTGGAGTCACAGTTTCCGCTACCATCGACTGTGCCGATACCTGCGCACACATCATTCTTGGACTGTGAAGCAGGAGCTGTCGCCGAAGCCACCTCAGCTGTCAGGGGAAGCACACCTAATAGACATGAAAGTACGAGACTTATGCTTACTGCTGAAAGTAGTCGTTTCACGGTAGAATCCTTCCTAATACAAAACTAATAATAGCATCTGACAATTCGATGATCACAAGACCAACGACCGTAGCGATAATGGCGTCCTTTGCGGATTTGATGCCGGCTGCATCTCCACCAGAAGTAACATAGCGAAGACCGGCGGTCAGAATAATGATGATCGCAATGATGCCTGACACGACGGCAATAATAGTTGCTATTCCATGAAGCAGTCCATTTTGGCCAGTCAGAGGGTCACTTGTATTATTACCTTTGTCGGTGCAGACTGCGCTACCAGCGGCTTGAGTATCTGTACACACTGGCAACGGATCGTAAGCAAGTACGCTAGAGGGGATCGCCATAGCTGCAAAGACAACAAGACTTGACACTGCTATAACTATTTTACGCATCATCTGCTTACCGCCAACGAAACTATTGATTCTGCAAGTATAGCTATAACAAGACCAACTAAGGCGTAAATAATAGTGTTCTTGGCCTGAGCGGTACTGCTCGGGTCACCTTGGGCGAGCATATAACGCATACCCGCAATGACGATGATCAAGAATGCTAGAGCACCAATGATACCAAACGCAACGCTTAGACCTGTTTGAATAAGGCTGCCGCTTTCGGCGCCTGCGGGGTTGGGCAAGCTCCCCAAATCCAGCAGGCCGCGAGCAGCTGTACCGCCTTGGCCAGTGCCACCGATTTGGTTGCCTATAAATGAAACGAATGTGATAGCTACCATTGTTATTGCTAGACCAACCAGGGAATTAATTCCCGCCGTCCGTGCCTTGGCAGTCGCGTCAGGAGCGCCATTGCTTTGGATAAACATAACACCTGAGTAGACAACAAACAGTACGGCTAGAATCCCTGCTAGACGCAATAAGTCATCAACAACCGCGAGACCGATCAGTAGGAGACCACTATGAGCACCGAGCAACACGAATGGATGGCTTGGATCAAAGTCACATTGTGAGTTCATGTCAAGGTACTGGTACCAGGGAAGCAGTCCAAAGAAAGTATGGTAGCCTGCGCTACCTGGTACGCACTGACCTGCTGCAGCAATATTGAATAATCTCAAAATACTAGGCCCCATTAAAAACTCCTCCTGGCATTACGTACTGCAAGAAAGCGAAAAGAAGTAAGAATGCCGCCAGTCCAACAAGGCTTTCAATGATCCGCTTTTTACCAGCCTCCGCACGCTGTGGATCACCAGTTGAAGTTATATACTCTATGCCGCCATATATTATAGATATAACAACCGCTAAGCCCACAAGGCCAGAGAGTAGGTCAACGAGAGGGTTTATATATTTATAGAACAGGCAGGAAGTAGGTAGGGTGTATTTGCTGGGACAGCATGTATATCCATCTGGCAGTACAGTCCCTGTTGGACTACTAGGTGAATCGTCAGGTAGTTGACAGAGATCTCCTGGATTAGCAGCAAATAGCACCGGCAAGGCCGCCACTGGCTGTATCATAAAGGTAAACTCGGCAACTGAACTCGTTAGTACAATCAGTCCACCGAGCAGGAGAGGCAGCAGGCTATTGCGAACTCTGTTCATATTTCTGTTTTACATTATACGTTGTTCTACTTCAGGACTATACATCTAATATATGCCCATAAGCAACAGGAACCAGGCTCGCTGCTAGTTTTTTTGCTGGCCTTTCAGTATAGTAAAGCTATACGAAAATAACGACGGTGAAGTATGATATATATTCGTAAATATCACGGGTGGCACTTCTTGTTGATTGCCTTGGTGATATTTAGTGTCCTCAGTACATCGTTACTGGGCATACTTACGTCCATGCCTGCTAAAGCAGCAAGCAACAGTGGTAAATGGGTACGCGTTGACACGCCTACACAAGGCTGCCCCAACGTTTGGGCTGCAATAGATTTTACTAACAGTCTGGGCCAGCCGATGCAGCAGTTTACTTGTCACAACATTCACAAGATCTTAGACAACCACACGGGTGGTCGGGTCGACCAGATGGTTCTCTCTGGACCAACGGACATTTGTAATACCGACCCTAGTAATACATCTGCAATTTTTGTTGCAGCTAATGATACCAACGGGGGAGTAACTGAGGATTTCCGGAATTCGAAGAGTGCTACATTTAGCGGATGGATGGGTGCAAGCAAGCAGGGTTGCAACACCATTAACACTAACTTTCAACTTGATAACACTTTTGCCGACGTAAAGGGCGATCAGCCACCGCCCCCTACACCCCCACAAACAGTCGGAAGCGGAGCCTGGACTGAGCCGCTACAGATTAACCAGGCTGAAATTACTGTTACTGACTCTAGCGGTAAACCCGGTACTTACACATTTACAGATTCTAGTGGCAACACAATCTATACAAGCCCGAAGGGTGAGGTCTTTGACCAGCAAGCACTTATTAGCTCTGCTGGCATTCTTACGCTTAATAGCTCAAGCGGGCCAGCACTAGGTAACAAATGCGACCCCGACTACATCAGCTATGGCCCCGACCAAACATCCCAGCAGGCTACCGTGACAATAAGCCTCTGGGGATATGAGAACGGGTCAGATCTTCACTGCTATCAGAGAAGCGGCACTCTTAATCTTTCAAAATCGTATGCAGACATAGGCGGAACATTAGACGGGGGAAGCAATCCTAGTTTCTCGAATGGTAATTGCCCGATCAAGGGTGACGGCGATTGGCTCTTCTGTATGATAGCCGATGTCGCTTCAGGCGCCATTGACGCGCTCGGCGGTGCACTTACGACGATGTTGTACACTCCAGTCGACCAAATATTTGGTCAATCAACGATGCGGGATGCCTTCAATTCATTCCGCAACATTGCTGTCGCATTTCTAGTCATCGTTGGGCTATTTATGGTATTCAGCCAGGCTGCCGGTCTGGAAATGTTTGCAGCGTATACGGTGCGGAAGGCATTGCCGCGACTCGTCATAGCGATGATCGGAATTTCTCTAGCGTGGCCGATACTTCAATTTGTCCTAACATTCTTTAACGACATCGGCGTATGGGCGATGCAGCTTATTCTAGGTTCTGTTGGTGTTGGCGCAACTGGGGCACCACTGTCTAGTTTTAACTTTGGATCGGGACTTATTCTCGTGCTAACAGCCGCTGGCGCTCTCTTGTTTAGTACCGGGATTGTTATGAGTTTGCTCGGTACGTTGCTATTAGCGCTTATCGTTGGCTTTATCGTCCTGGCCATTCGTCAGCTGGTTATTCTTATAGCAATCCTTCTAGCGCCACTCGCCATAGCAGCATCGATTCTTCCAAGTACCCAGAAAATATGGCACTTCTGGCGGGAGACGCTGTTAACAGCCTTGGCGATGTTCCCAATCATGATGGCGTTCTTAGGCGCCGGTAAAGCTATGTCGGTCATTGCTGGAAACGCTGCTGAGGCAACCACTGATGGCGGCAGGTCTTTTACCTGGAAACTGCTATCCGTAATGTGTATGATCGTTCCTCTATTCGCAATGCCGTTTGCGTTCCGAATTGCCGGCGGACTGGTCGGTACAGCACATGCTTTGGTTAGCGGCGGCAAGCTTGGCAAGGGTCTATTTAACAGGCTCAGCGAATACCGTGGCAAAAAGGCTGCAGAACGTTGGCAGGAGACTAAAGGTGGCCAACTCTTGAAGCAGAATACATTACCTACATGGATACCTGGGTCTCGATTCCGTGGTAGAGCTGCCGACTTCTTAAGCAAAGGTGCTTCGACCGGAGCTCTCATCGCTAGTGGCCACTTGGACCGCGGCAGACGGAATGCTTATCGCACCAATGCTGAGGCCGCACATGCTCTGGAAACTGGCGGCAAAGACCCCGACTTCTCGCCAGCCCGAGGCAACGAAGACTACTATCTTGCCGGCCTGCGCGGCTACAGCTATAAGTATAAAGATGCGAGCGGTGCGGAACGAGTAGGCACCACTGATGGCTCTGAAGCTGGTGCACGCGCATATTTCCAGCGCAAAGGTTACTCTGGCAAGGGCCTCGTCGACGCAGTTGGACAGACCAACCTCATGAAGCGGAAACTCGGTCAGCATGGCTTTGAAATCGCGGCGGCTATGTACACACCAGGTAGCGGCACAGCATTCGGCGAGGGTGGGGTGGCCGAAATGGACCAAGTCATTGCCAATGCGGCTCGGGGTGATCGGGCACTTGCGGCACAGATTCTTAATGTGGCGCGGCAAAATGCTACTGCAGCGGGGCGTATCGACTT
>JANWHZ010000014.1 GCA_025450135.1 Candidatus Saccharimonadales bacterium | reverse complement strand
GAGATTTTCGCAAGCGCAGAATCGTTCGCGCAGACCTTAGATGATCAACAACTTGATCCAGCATTACGTTCACAGCTGTTTACTCTACAGGAGGCGTGGCGAGGGGTGCAGGCTGCTGCAGAAGGCAACCAATTCTGGTATGAGGCGGTTCGTGGTAATTTATTTGAGCTTACAGAAACTTTATCTACGATGCGATACCAAGGTAGGGAGCTGGAGGATGCAATTGAAGAGGCCCAGCATGGTCTCAGCCACCTCCAGTCCGCAATTTATGATGGTAGATATGATGATGTAGCAGCTGTTTTACAGCGCTATCAGTTCACTGGCAGCTTGGAAAATATGCGTTATCGAATTGGGCAGTTGGACCAGATGGGGCTCGACATGCTGGATAATAGGCTACATTGGCATGCTTTAGAGACGGATGAGCGATATATGCGCATGCGCCGTGGTGCAGGTGAGATGAATGAAGGCAGTACCGAGCAGATGGTAGCGGAATTTCGTGATCGGCTTGTCCAGACTAATGACCTGCAGCGGCTCGCGGCAGACTATGCAGAGGAGCACGGATATGAAATGGCTCGGTGGCAACGGCGCCGAGATGCGCTGGAAACACTTGCAGAATTCTCTCATAAAACTGGCAATCAAGTACTAGAAATCCAGATTAGCCGTGCCAAGTATGCATGGGACGAAGCATTCGACAGATTAAGCGGTGCTTTAACGAGTGGTAATAGAACTGACGACTCTGAAGTCGGTTACGTTAGATCACTATTAAATCAGCCTCTCGAGGAAGTTCAATTCTTTAGACGTCTAGCACAATTAGCTGAACTTGCCACTGAAGAAGCGAATTAGCCGCTCAGTAAAGGCAATTATGCCTTGACGCTATACTCAAATCGTCTAGGTCACTGTCGCAGTATACATTAGGTGCCCGCTCAAAAATCTTTCCTCTCGACATGTGAACTTGCCGTTAATCTCTTTGAAATTAGCAACAGCGCCTTCATACATCTACTTGAGTGTATTAAGTCGTTTGTCATCAACAGGGATAAAATCACTGGTTCATCTGGCATTAGCTAAATTATTACTTTATGGCTTGAGGGGATAAGAATTGACAAACTTACAGATTGATGTATAATATTAGAGTTTTCAATAAAGGCGAAGAATATGTCGGCTCAGGAACATCTGCGTTATGATCCTTTTGAAGAGTATGACGACGTTGAAGCGTTAAAACTTAATACTGGCTTCGGCTTCTATATTGATGCTTCCGAGTCTATGGTTACAGGTGATACGCGTGATGTATTTGCAGCATGTATGCAGCCGTTACCTGACCTGGCAAGATCTGTATCAGACTCAGGTGACCATAGACTTGATCCACATCAACAAAAAGATAGGATGGTGCGTTGGTATAACGCTGGACCTGAGCCAGTCTTAGCGGCGCAGATTTCGGAAGCAAATGGTGCGCAGGGTGCAATGCGATTTGTAGGTGCACTTTTTACACGCAGAGCGCATGAGACGGAGCGAAGAGTATTCGGCGTCGCAGTGCCAGGATTCCCTGTGCGGCACCCAGCTTCTGCCATGCTGATTATGCGTGACCGCTATGCAGTCGATCGGCGTTTTGTTTCTAGCGATTTGCCTAGGGACGCTGTACCTCCAGTGAGGTCAGTTATCGTTACGGCCAACCCTTCAAATCCAATCGCTACCCGGGTGAGTATAAACCATTCTCGTGGCTTACCGGATTATCGTGTTCGAGCGCTTGGTGATGATCATTTTTCCATTGAACGACCAGAATGGCCAGCAGGAACACATGATACACGTCCAGCATTTATGGTTCGCGCACGCATTTTACCCGCTGAGTATGAGGAACCTGGTCTTCGTGAACTAGCTCTGGCGAAGCGATTGCGCCAGGCTAGACAGTTAGCCCATCTAGCTGTTGAAGTATTAGCAGAACTTGATTAGTTGTTGGGCTAGAAAAAGTAAACACAACTAACAATAAACCTGCATCGTTGAATCTAATATCCTACGTGCGATAGCTACTCAACAACGACTTCAGTTCGTCGAACGGTTTTGCCGGTAAAGCGACGGACACGGCGTGCTTTGAAAGCAACAACACCGTCTTTTGCTGCATGAATAGTGTAGTTAGCAGCTAGCTTGGTACCTTTGCCATTTCGCTTTGTCAGGCCCACTTGGCGAACAATAACTTGGCCGGTCTTAACTTTTTGACCAGTAAAAAGCTTAACACCAAGGCGTTGTCCCGGACTGTCTTTAACGTTTTTGGCGGTACCGCCGGCTTTTACATGTGACATGTAGCTATTTCCTCGTGATTATTAGTAGTTCGCGGGCGACGATCTGATCTGGACGATAGTAGAGCAGCTCAGCGTCCCCAATGCGCTCAAATCGTACTTGATTATAGCCTAAGTCTGTTATCTGGTCAACCAGGGGTAGGTGTCGGAACTGCCCGGTTTTGACCTGCCACGCAGGGATGGCAAGACAAAGGCGGGCCCCGGGTCTAAGTTGGCCGTGGATATTCCTCAGGAATTTTTTAATGATCAAATTGCAATCGGTCATAGTCTGGGCTAAGATTTCTGGCTTTGGTGTGCTAGTAAATGGCCGGCCAAGATATGTCTCGCAAGCAACCATACTGACCGGAGGCCACTGGGTCGCCGTAGCGTCGCCTGACGCAAGGTCCGTGGGTGCGGCATTCACAGGGTATTTGGCGGCTAGCCACTCAAGATTCTGACGGGTGTAGTCGATCATACGAGGCTCGATGTCGGTACCGATTACGCTGTAACCCATGAGTAGTGCTTCCTGTAGCACAACGCCAGTGCCACAGAACGGGTCGAGGAGGGTGGTGTTCCGCCGCTCACTGTGCATTTTTTGGACGTCCTCAGGGGGCATACAGATAGCATCGTTCGAAAGCTTATCTTTGATTGCGGCAAATTCGCTTGGACCGGTAGCAAGATTGATAATTATCTGGGCTAGCTTAGGTGGTAGCATACCGACGCGAGCGTCACGCTTCGGACGACCAAAATCGCGCTCCGCATAGCTGTCGATGTTTTGTACGAATACGGTCTGGGCGACGAGCGTCTTCTCTCCGTTTCGTACAAAAACTAACTCCCAGCCATTTGGCTTGGTCAGGTTGTTGTGGATAACCTGAGCGGTGTTGAGCTCGGTGGTCTTATTCGGCACGAGGCGGACGGAGCGACCAGTTTGTTGAATAACTTTCTTAACGGTTAAACCAGTAGCCAGCAGCTGCTGCGGTGAGATGCTTAGGTCGTAAGCGCTGAAGCCTAGATGCATCTTGCCTTCAGGCATTTTGGCAGCTTGAGAAGGTGAGGCCTGGATGAGGAATCTCTCGATTTGCTTCCAATTTGTCGTATCGAGTTCGGTAAGCATTTTACAGAGGCGAATAGCACCTCCAAGACGAGCGAAATCGATTGAGCAGGGCGCAATATGTAGCACTGCCGCACTGCCGCCAACGGCCACAACGTTGTCGCTGCCGTACAGGCTTTCGAGTTCAGCCAATCCTAGCCTGGGCTGTCGTCCCAATATCACCAAACTGTCGTTCATACCACCTCAGTATACAGGTGATTTAGCTATAATAGATGCTCATGGTAGTAGCTACGTGCATTCACAAGCAGCCCCAATTAATAGCGAAAGGGTCAAGAAACACATGAACGAGGAAGGCCTGTTTGCCGATGTTGTGCTTGGCGTGGGTGATTTTGTCGCGCTCATAAACCAAACGTTTGAGTTTGCGTATCCGAGCGTCATCATCCGTGGCGAGCTGGCAAATTTCCGTGTCAGCAAAAATAAGTGGGTGTACTTTGACCTGAAAGATGAGAAAGCGACCGTGCGCTTTTTCGGCACGGTATTTCAGTTGAGTGGGCCACTGGAAGATGGGATGCTACTGCGTGTCCGCGGTATGCCGAAACTGCATCCGCAGTATGGTTTCAGTGTTACTGTTCAAAGTATTCGGCCAGAAGGCGAGGGTACAATAAGGCGTTCGGCCGAATTACTGCGTGCGAAATTGGAGGCTGAGGGCTTATTTGCGATGGAGCGTAAGCGGTTGCTGCCCTATCCACCGCAGCGTATTGGCCTCATAACATCTACAGAATCGGCGGCCTATGCAGACTTCATTAAGGTACTAAATGCCCGTTGGCGTGGAGTAGAGATCGAATGTGTTGATGTGCAGGTACAAGGTGAGGCTTCGCCAGCACAACTCACTGCTGCGTTGGAATATTTCAACCAGCTGGCAGAACCACCGGAGGTGTTAGTCGTCACGCGAGGCGGCGGCAGTGCCGAGGATTTATATGCATTTAGTACCGAACAGGTAACGAGAGCTGTTGCTGCCAGTCGCGTGCCGACTTTGGTCGCCATTGGACATGAGGTGGATATTAGTCTGGCGGAGCTCGCTGCCGATCAACGGGCTAGCACACCCAGCAATGCAGCCGAATTGCTGGTGCCGGACCGTAAAGAAGCGCGACAGCACCTCAACCATGTCGAGGAAAGGCTCCAGGAAGCCGTATTAACGCTGATTAAGTCGCACTACCTTGATATACAACATACGCTAGTGTTGCTTAACCGTGCGACAGTAGCAGCTATCCGCCGTGCCCACGATAGTGTGGCAAGCTATGACCAGCTGCTGAATGCGCTTGATCCGCACGCGGTGATGAAGCGGGGATACGCGGTAGTACGGTCCAATGGTAGGGTGGTAGTGAACCGTTCAAGTGTCACACGCGGTGCTATAGTAAACGTAGAAGTGAGTGATGGGCGTTTTGATGCACAGGTAAGGTGAGGTATGGTGAAAGATAAAGTAGATTACAAGTCAATGATGCGCGAGCTGCAACAGCTGCTTGCCGATATGCAGGCCGATGATGTTGATGTGGATGCGGCGCTGGCCAAGTATGAACGTGGGCGTGAGCTAATTAAAAAGCTGACAGGCTACCTTGAGACAGCAGAGAACCACATTACCAAGCGTACCCTTGAGTAAGCTATGCTGTTGGATATTCTTTTTTGGCTAGCAGTTATTATTGTGGCCTGTTTTGGGTTTGTGGTGTTTTTTGGTGCGCCATTCTTACCAACACTCCGACCGCAGGTTATCACCGCTCTTAACCTCCTCAATCTTAAACCGGGCCAAACGATGCTGGAGTTAGGCTGCGGTGACGGTAGGGTTCTGATTGCAGCAGCGGAGCGGGGAATACATGCTGTCGGCTATGAACTGAATCCGCTGCTAGCAGCGGTTGCCTGGTTACGGACCCGCCGGTATGGCAGACAGGTGCAGGTAGTATTCGGTGATTATTGGCGGCTGAAATGGCCGCGAACTGACGCTATCTTTGGTTTTATAATGCCACGATATATGAGCAAACTGCACAAGAAAGTTGTGCAATATCCAGCTCGGCCGTTGCTATTGGCTAGTTTCGCGTTTCCCATTCCGGAGAAGAAACCTACAAGGGTGGAACGAGGTGTCTACCTATACACATATAGGTAGACGCTTAAGCTGTGAGTACAGCCTACCGCTTGCCAAGGGGGATGACCTAAGCTACCATTAGCGGTATGGAGATGCGTACACGTACGCCTGAATCGGGCTTTAGTCCACTTGCTGTGCCATTTGGACTTTCTGTGTTTTTTCTGGTGGTTGCTATCGTATTTGGCTCATGGGCGTACATGCAGATGCTCGACTACAAAAATAATAGTGATGCCAAGGTTGCCGTAGCCGTTGCGCAAGCAAAACTGGATGAAGATAAAGTCAAAGACGCTGCGTTTGCTCAAGCTGAGAAACAACCGCTCACTACCTACCAGGGCCCCTCTGCATACGGTAGTGTAAGTGTCAGCTACCCTAAAACTTGGAGCGCATATGTCATCGACACTCGCAGTTCAAGCCCATACGTCGATGGCTATTTCAATCCGAGTACAGTGCCGGATGTCAATGGGTCAAATTCAGTTTTTGCCTTGCGGGTCCAAGTTGTGCAGGACGCATATAGCGATGTGGTTGCTAATTTCTCAAGCCTGGTCAGGAATGGTAAAGTAGCAGTTTCGCCGTATGCGGTGCCCAAAGTTTCTAATGTTATCGGCGTTCGTGTCGATGGGCAACTGACACAGAAGACAAATGGAAGTATGATCATCCTGCCGCTTCGCAATACGACGCTGAAAGTTTGGACCGAAGCGCCTCAATTTGAAAACGATTTGAACACGAATATCCTGCCGAACCTGACTTTCCGCCCGTAACAACTTGAACAACGGTACTACTCATCAGGGCAGGGTGCTATACTAATGTGTAGTATTCGTTCGGTAAGGAGAGGGTAGCTTTGGCAACGGTTCCAATTCGTGAAATAGCTCCACCGCCAGTGTTAACACAACACCTTCTCTTATCCGTGGTAGAGCAGATGAAGCTGCCGCTTATGTCAATCGCACGCAGAGCCGAGTTCGGCGGATTACCTGGTGGCCATACTGACCTGAGTGAAATACGTGTAACTGCGGACGCAGCTGTTCAGCTACTTGATAACTACATTCTGGGCGTACAACTAGCAAGTCAAGAAGCTAGCCTCATGCAAACAGAGCCTGTGGCTATATCGTCGGTGCTTCATAATGCTGGTCAGCGGCTACAACCTATAGCTAAATCATACGGCGTTGAACTCGACATGCACATTGACGGTAAGTACGGTCCGGTTATGGCGCACCGCCGGGGGCTGGAGGCTGCGATCGTTTCTCTAGGCTATGCATTGGTCGAGGCTCTTCCTGCACAAGATGCGCCGCAGCTGAAGTTGCATCTTTCAGCGCATCGCTGTCGATATGGTATTGTAGCTGGCATATATTGCGATACCGAACAGATTACGACTGATGCGTTGCGCGTAGGCCGCCAGCTATACGGTCGGGCTCGTCAACCTGTTATCAATGTTTCGCACACGAGCGGTGCCGGCATCTTTGTAGCTGATGCTATTCTGCATGCAATGCAGTCGCAGTTGACGACGTCGCGCTATCGTCGTCTATACGGGTTGGGTGCGGTGCTACCGTTAAACCCACAACTCCAGCTCGTATGATTCATGTACTTTTGGTCGAACCCGATCTGCTGCTTGCTCGCAATTACTACGATGCGCTCAAAACGGTCGGTTATGTTGTGACTGCGGTGCCTTCAGCCCAGGCGGCGATCTTGGCTGCCGATGAAGCGAAACCAGACATGGTTATCATGGAACTTCAGCTGGTAGGACACAGCGGCATAGAGTTTCTATACGAATTTCGCTCGTACGCGGATTGGCAAAGCGTACCGCTCATAATCCATACTCATGTACCGCCGAGCGAATTTGCTGGCGCTCGCGAGCTGCTTATGAAAGAGCTCGGCACGCATACATATCTCTATAAACCCCACACCAGCCTCAGGAAACTATTAAGCGCCGTTCATGATGCTGTTCCAGTAGAATAAAGCCATGAACCAGCAAAATACTACTGCGATTGTGCTGGCGCGGACGAATTACGGTGAGGCCGATAGGATCGTGACAGTACTGTCGCCAGACTACGGCCGGCTGCGTCTGATGGCCAAGGGCGTGCGTAAAGTGAAATCTAAGCTAGCCGGCGGCATTGAGCTGTTTAGTGTCAGCCATATTACATTTATTAAAGGCAGGGGCGATATTAGCACGCTCGTGTCGGCAAGATTGGAGCGGCACTACGGTAAAATCGTAAACGACATTGTGCGGGTGCAGCTTGGCTACGATCTTATTAAACTTCTTAACAAAACCATTGAAGACGAGGCGGAGAAAGAGTATTTCGAGTTGTTAGAGCATACGTTACAGGCGCTCGATGACCTAGCAACTAACGATGAGCTAATTCGTATCTGGTTCCTGGCGCAGCTGTTGCGCTTAGGCGGGCATATGCCGAATCTTCAGACCGATTCGTTTGGCGAGAAGTTAAATCCGCATGAACTGTACGAGTTTGATTACGACGCCATGGCTTTCGTGCAGCACGACCAAGGCCAGTTTACTCCTGACCATATAAAGTTTACGCGCCTGATTTTTAGCGGCAACCCACCATCATTGTTGCGCAAGGTAACCGGAAGCGGACGGCTTACTGACGAATGCACGCCGCCGATAAGCAATATGTTCATCCAACTGCTAGACACGAGATGATTCTAGGCTAGCCTGCAGATCGTTGTATGCTGCGGTAGCCACCGCCAGGCATTCTTGGCTGCCAGTTGAGGGTTGGTTTATCATTGTCACTCTCTGAGGACCATGCAAACCAGCATTGATGTTGTATAATGCAGGCCAGATGATAACACTCAAAACAACTACTGGTTATGGGTTAATAGGCGGTAATGGCGCAAGCCTGCGCTAATTTTTCTCGAATACACAACCAGTAACTTTTGAAAGGTTCTACAACATGAAGGCGACACTAGAAGATATTGTAAGTCTTGCCAAGCGTAGAGGTTTTATCTATCAGGGAAGTGAAATATATGGTGGGCTGGCTGGAACATGGGACTACGGTCCGCTTGGAACGGCGCTGAAACGCAACATCGTGAACTTATGGTGGAAGACGTTTGTCGAAGATCGCGACGATATGTATGGCATTGATACGGCCATCTTGATGCATCCGCGTGTTTGGCAGGCTAGCGGCCACGTGGCAACCTTCAACGATCCACTTATCGAGGACGTGAAGACTAAGAAACGTTACCGCCTCGATCATTTACTGGAAGATAATGGCGTGAATCCTGAAGGTATGAACCTAGAACAAATGGTGGCTGCCGTGAAAGAGCACAGCCTAAAAAGTCCGGACGGCAATGAGCTGGGTACTGCTGGCCAGTTTAATTTGATGTTTAGAACGCACATTGGACCTGTGGAAGATGAGAATTCCGCGGTATATTTACGACCTGAAACTGCGCAAGGCATGTTTGTCAATTTTCGCAACATCATGGACAGCTTCTATCCAGATCTACCGTTCGGTATCGCGCAGCATGGGCGCAATTTCCGTAACGAGATTAGTCCACGCGACTTTGTGTTTCGTTCACGCGAGCTGGAAATCATGGAGCTGGAGTACTTCATCCGTCCTGATCACTGGGAGGTTGAATTTGAAAAACTGCTGGAAGAGCAGCGTGATTGGTATACTAACAAGCTTGGTCTCGCTAAAGAACATATCCATGAGCATGAGATTGCTGAAGCCGACCGGGCGCACTATAGCAAGCGAACCGTTGACTTTGAATACGATTACCCGATAGGGCAGAAGGAAATTGGCGGATTCGCATATCGTACTGATTTTGATCTCATGAATCACCAAACTACCTCAGGCAAGAGCATGGAGTACATCGTGAAGGGTAGCAACGAGCGCTTTGTGCCGCATGTACTGGAACCGACGTTCGGAATCGATCGTCACGTGCTGGCTGTACTATGCGAAGCCTACACGGTAGATGAAGTAGAAGGCAACGAGCGTGTGGTATTGAAATTGCCGGCACATCTGGCACCAATAAAAATTGCCGTTAGTCCACTGCTGAAGAACAAGCCGGAACTGGTTGCCAAAGCGCAAGAAGCCTATGCTATCCTGAAGAAAGAGTTCGGTGCTGTGCTATGGGACGACAACGGCAATATCGGGAAACGCTACCGCCGCCAGGATGAAATCGGTACACCATACTGTGTGACTATTGACTTCGAGACGCTAGAAGATAACACCGTCACCGTCCGTAACCGCGACACCACAGTGCAGGATCGCGTGAGGATAGATGATTTGAGTATCAAGCTGAAATTGGCGTAGGAACGGGCTCGTCAAAGTATAACCAGAACCTTAGTACCGACCGTACTACCCTCCGGCCAAGTCAAGCAGGATTGTCGCGGTCGGGCACTAGCCTGTGATGAAAATAGGCAGTGACGCAGGGTAGTAGGCATGTACGAGCACGAGGAATAATACGGCGTCGAGGGTTAGGTGGATGGTAATGATATACAATAGCGATCCGGTGCGTTTGTAGACGTAACCCTGCAGTAATGCGAATGGGTAGATCAGTAAGGGCGCCCAACCGCGGAAGCCGAGCGTAAATAGAAACATGGTCCAAAATACAGCCTG
>JANWHZ010000013.1 GCA_025450135.1 Candidatus Saccharimonadales bacterium | reverse complement strand
TGATCGCCTAAAAAACCACGACCTCACACCTTATGCCCCAACCAATTGCGAGAAACAATCAACAGCCGAACGGTATTCCCACCCTACACCGGGTGCTTCCGCCAACGCGCATGATGGCTGCTACCGCTGCCACCGGTGCCCGACGCGTTATGAATGTTGGTTACAACCTGACTGCCCGCGGCACAGCCGCGGCACGCGTACAGAAGCCGCAGGTCGTGCAGCCTGCCCCAGCCGCTCCAACCAAACCGAGCCAGCCTACTGGCGACTCCGTGCCGAAGCCCAAGAAAAATTTACGTGTTGCTATTGTGCACGACTGGTTAGTTGGCGGCGGCGCTGAGCTAGTCATCGAACAGCTTCACGCCATGTTCCCGGATGCGCCGATTTATACCTCGTACTGTAATCGTGAGTGGCGCGAACGTCTGGACGGCAAGGTGAAGACCGGTGTGTTGCAGCACTGGCCGTTCTCTATACTGCGGAAATACATTGGCGTACTTCGAATCTGGTGGTTTACCCGGCTTGATTTTCACGACTACGACCTGGTAATCAGCAGTTCCGGAGCCGAAGCCAAGGGCATCCATGTGCCATCTGGCACCTTACATATTAACTATTGTCACGCCCCGACACATTACTATTGGAGCCGCTACAACGAATACATGGCACACCCCGGCTTCGGTATGTTTGATTGGTTAGCACGGTTTGGGCTTCGCACCTTAGCCGGACCGCTCCGGAAGTGGGACTACAAGGCCGCACAGCGGCCAGACTACATGATTGCCAACTCCGGCTACATCAAGCTACAGATTCAACGCTACTATGACCGCGCTGCAACAGTCATTAACCCGCCGGTCTACGTCGAGCGGTTCCAGTCGCGGCCAGCCACTGGCAAGCGACACGGCTTTGTTGCCGCCGGCAGGCAGACACCGTACAAACGTATCGACCTTGCCGTCGAGACGTGTACGAAACTAGGCTTGCCGTTAACGGTCATCGGTAACGGGCCAGACCATCGCCGTCTGCGCCGGATGGCCGGAAAGACTGTTACCTTCCTCGGTAAGGTTTCAGATAAAGTCCTAGAAGAAGAATTTGCGAGCGCTAAGGCACTACTATTCCCTGGCACCGATGACTTTGGCATTACACCGGTAGAAGCGCTAGCGGCGGGCACGCCTGTCATTGCCTACGACGACGGTGGCGCTCGAGATTACGTCATACCGGGCAAAACCGGCGTGTTGTTTGATGACCAGACGGTCGCAAGTTTAACCAAGGCATTACGCGAGTTCTCCAAGCAAAAAATGGACACCGGCGCCATCGCACAGTTCAGCCGGCGCTTCTCACGTGAGCAATTTGAGCGCAAGATGCGCCTGTTTATCCGCGGTGCCCTCAAAGACAACGGCAAGCATGCCGGCAGTTAAGTTATTTAGCGCATATAAGAAATACTCAACGCTAAATGCTTGTTGTTTTCATGTAAAGCGCTATAGTTGATATCATGTGTGGCATCGTAGGCTACGTCGGTCCCAAGCATCCCTCTGACGTGGTTGTCGACGGCTTAACCGCTCTTGAATACCGTGGTTACGACTCTGCCGGCCTGGCAGTTCTGGTCGGTAAGCGCATTGAGTTGCTCCGTACCGTTGGCCGCGTACAGGGCCTGCGCGAGCTGGTTGAGAAAAGCGACCTGTCAGGCAGCCAAAGCGCCATCGGGCATACTCGTTGGGCAACACATGGCGTGCCCAGTGTAACCAACGCGCATCCCCACGCCAATACAGATCAGACTATTTTTGTCGTCCATAACGGCATCATTGAAAATTACCAGGAGATCAAGTCGCGGCTGCAAGCGAAAGGGTACCAATTTGCATCCGAGACAGATACCGAGGTCGTGCCGCAGCTCATCGATTATTACGTCAAAGAAGGCTTAGCACTCGAGCCAGCCTTTAAAGCCGCGCTCAAAGACCTGCGCGGCGCTTACGCGCTGCTCGTCATTTCCAGCGTAGAGCCCGATACATTACTGGCGGCAAAGTTATCCAGTCCACTCGTCCTTGGGATCGGCGACGGTGAAATGATCATTGCCTCCGACCCGCTGGCACTCGTGGAGCACACCAAGAAAGTAGTCTATTTGGAAGACGGCCAAGTCATCCGGGTCACAAAGGATACCTACCACATCGAGAACCTGGCTGAGGAAAAACCGGTTAGGGCCAAGGTTGAACTGCTGACAGATATCGATGGCACGACCGGTAAGGGCAATTTCCCGCATTTCATGCTCAAAGAAATTTACGAAGCGCCCAATACCCTGAAGCTGGCAACCGCCGGACGAGTACACGCCCATGAGGGTCTGGTTAAACTAGGCGGGCTCGAGAATGTGGCCGAACAGCTGAGACATATTGATCGCTTGGTGATTGTCGCATGCGGCACGTCTTCCTATGCCGGCATGGTCGGCGAATATTTCATGGAAGAGCTGGCCGGATTGCCAACCGAAGTCCAGCTCGCCTCCGAGTTTGTCTACCGCGACGAACCCTTGTCACGCAGCACGGCGGTGCTCGCCATATCACAGTCAGGGGAAACCGCCGACACGATTAGCGCCCTGAAGAAAGTGGAGAATTACGGCTGCCTGCGGCTTGGCGTAGTAAATGCGGTCGGTTCGACGATTGCGCGCATGACCGATGCTGGCGTGTATTGCCACGCCGGACCTGAACAGGCGGTGGCGAGCACCAAAGCCTTTATTGCTCAAGTCACAGTCCTGCTCCTGATCGCACTCTACCTTAATAACGGTAAAACTGAGCAATACAAACCGCTACTAGAAGAGCTGGAAGCCCTGCCTGATAAAGCAGCGGCAGTGTTGTCCCAAGCCAAACATATCGAGGCAATGGCGCGGAAATATGCCATGTACCGTGACTTCCTATTTATTGGACGGCGTTACGCCTTCCCGTGCGCGCTCGAAGGCGCGCTTAAGCTGAAAGAGTGCTCATACATTCACGCCGAGGGCTACGCCGCAGGCGAAATGAAGCACGGTCCGCTTGCTATGATTGATCCGAATTTCCCGACATTTGCGCTTGCTTGTGATTCACCGCTGCTTGAGAAAACGCTCTCCAACATCCAGGAGATCAGAGCACGCAAAGGACCGGTCGTAGCTATTGCAACCGAGGGTAATAAACACATCCGGAAGTTGGCTGATGACGTCATCTACGTTCCCGACACACTGGAGCAGCTACAGCCGGTACTAGCTGCTATTGTTGAGCAATTGTTCGCGTATTACGTCGCAGTCGCCAAAGGTCTAGACATGGACCGCCCGCGCAACTTGGCTAAATCTGTCACGGTCGAGTAACTAGCGAACGAGTTCGAGCAGCTTCTGGATATAACCGCCCTGGGCGAGTGCAGCACGCGTTAGATTGTCGGCTCGCTCTTGCGTATCTGCATTGGTATACACCCGAAATTGGGGTGCATTCCCTGACGGCCGCAAATGCACCACGTCATTGTTACTAAAACGCACGCGAAGGCCATCCGTTAACACGATCTCACGAATCGCACCGAGGTCGCTGCCAGCAAACAGTTTAGCGGACAGCTCCGCCATGGCTTTGGCGTCGGTAGATACGGTGCGGAAAGCAGCAATCTCCGCCTCGGGCACATCAACCATGCCGCCTCCCAGGAAGCGCTGGGGGAGGCGCTTGAATAGCGCCGAGATTGAGATCTTTTGCTGAACCGCGCTCATGAGACAGGACAGAATCGGCAACAGCGCGTCGCGAGTTGGCAGTGACTGCAAGGTTTTACCATTGATGGTGACGTCATCTCCTAGCAAAAAGCCGCCGTTCATCTCCCACGCGGCTGCCGGTCGCTTGTTGGCTGGAGCAGCCATCATGGCACTAATAACATAGGGCGAGCCGATCTTCGTTTTTGCCGCCGTTATACCGAGCTGCGCGCACGCGATATCTACCGCGTCGTTAGCGCTAACGACTGTCGCCGCAAATTTAATACCTAGATATTCAGCGGCGATGCAGCCCAGCAAATCGCCCCACTGGAAGGTGCCCGTCTCATCAATGACAATCGGCCGGTCACTATCGCCATCGGCAGAGATAATCGCAAACGCGTCCGGGTGTTGCTCAGCAAAACCCTTAAATCTGGCTTTTTCCTCGTCGGTAATTTTATCGGTGTCGATTGGTATAAACTGCTCGGAACGTTCGATTGGCACGACCTCCGCACCAAGACGAGCAAATACTTCGACGAGCAAATCGCGCGCCACGGCACTTTGCTGGTAGACGACAATTTTTTTGCCCTGGAAGCTGTCGGCTGCAAACACATCAAGGTAGCGACGTTTGTACATCGCTTCGGCCTCGCCATTGAGCGGGCCAAGCGCCGGCAGTTCCCGTTTATTGCCGTGATCGTCAAACGGCGAAGTAGCAGCGTCTGCGTCGTACAGCATCCTGCGCACCATCCGGACTGCCGCCTGAATGCCGGCCTCATCAGCCTTCAGTACTTCACCGTTTCGTTTATAGAACTTAATACCGTTACGGTCGGCCGGAATGTGGCTGCCGCTGATCATAATGCATGGCGCTTGTTGCTGCAGGGCGTAAAAAGCCAAGGCAGGTGTCGGAATCTTGCCGCACTGCACGCAGGTGTAACCGCCGTCCGTAATCGCGGCAGCTACCGCTTGCATGATACGCGGCGTGCTGTCGCGGAGATCACCGGCAACGTACACTGTCTCGCCCGGTTTGAGGTTGTCGTTATCGGCTAAGAATCGTAGAAAGCCTGCGGTATTGGTGTAACACTCAAGATCCGTCATGTCGCGCACCAGCCCGCGCAAACCCGAGGTGCCGAATGGCAACTCGACTGGCTGGTAGGTAAGTGTGTCGATAAGTTTCATGGACTAACGAGCAAAGCGCTTACTAATTTCTCCTACTTTTTGTGATAAATCTTTCCGCGCCACCAGGATACCATCGGGCGTATTCACGACTACCACGTTGTCGAGGCCGATAACTGCCACCGGTTTCTCCTCATGGTTCTGAATAAATGAATTCTCGACTTCTTCTGTCTCAACGTTACCGAGCATGTGGTTGCCCTGCTCGTCACGGTCTACAGCCTTGTGCATGTCGGCAAACGAGCCAAGATCCATCCAGTCGAACGAGGCGGGCACCACCAGCAGCCCCTGCACTTTTTCGATCAGGGCATAGTCAATCGACACGTTTTCAAGCGCGAGATAGGCCGCTTCGTAATCCTTCGGTTTAGCATCCATGAGTGTTTGGTAGCCGCTAGCCAATGTCGGTGCAAACTGCCGCATGGCGCTCTCAAACGATGTAATCGTACCGACGAAGTAGCCGGCGTTCCACAAGTAGCTGCCGCTGTTTAAATACGCCTTCGCAGTTATGTAATCTGGTTTTTCTTTGAACGAATGTACGTTATAGACAAAGTCTTCGCCTTTGAGCACACCAGCTTTTTGGATGTACCCGAAGCCGGTCGCTGGATAATCTGGTTCGACGCCAACCAGCACAATACTGCCATGACTTTTGGCAGTTTCTCCGGCCACAGCAAAGCTGTGCATGAAACCATCGGCATCGCGAATGTAATGATCAGCTGGTGAGAACGCCACTGGCTCATCAGGGTCATGGTCTTTCGAAATCTGCGCGAGGGCGGCGATAATGCAGCTAGCAGTGCCGCGACGGGCCGGTTCCACAATAAAGTGATCGGCTGGCAGATTCGACAATTGATTGCGTACGTGCTGAATGTGGCCAACTTCAGAAATAACATACACATCGTCGGCCAAGCGTGTGGCACGCTCGTACGTGTGTTGCAACAGGGACCGCTCATCCCCATTTACGTGCAGCAGATGCTTCGGGTATGACGGCGTTGATAGCGGCCACAACCGTGTTCCCGACCCTCCAGCGATTATCACTGCGATCATTGGTACATATCATAGCAGCAAACGGGCAGTACGACGAGTGTGCGGTAGTGTCCCACCTTCTACGTACTGCTCACGCTATGCTGGTGATCTGAGGGAATGCCCTCGGGAGGCATTCTAT
The DNA here is from genome assembly GCA_025450135.1 of Candidatus Saccharimonadales bacterium. Classification (GTDB taxonomy): domain Bacteria; phylum Patescibacteriota; class Saccharimonadia; order Saccharimonadales; family UBA4665; genus JANWHZ01. Next base: position 5,193 of record JANWHZ010000013.1, on the reverse strand, counting down.
GATATCGCATCACTGTTGGTAGTCCTTTTCAACCCACAGGGAATAGGGTCGCTGACCTACTTTTTCGCCGAGCCAAGCATGAGAAGAGAAAATAAGCCCTAGCTTACTTTGACAGGCTTTGGAAGACAGCGTATGCAGGCTTGAGTTGCCATGATTGATCTACCAGCCCTCCCCCTGCCCCTGTCGAGCCACTGGGATCGACTACAAATGTCCAGTTGATACCAACTACTGAGTAATCACCTTGAAGCGCCCGAAAGGTATCAGCCAGATACTTAGATTGGCCCGGTGCACCACCACCATATCCGTCGCCTACTACGGCTTGTACCGCGGGCAGTTGCTGTATCGAAGCCAGTGACGAGAAGCTCACTTCCGTCACCCAAACAGGTACCGCTTTTCCACCATTACATGCTTGGAGTGCCGCCTCCGACCGGTCCACTAGTTGCAATGCGTAAACCGGTCCCGCATCTCCGACATGCACATCTAGAATATCTAGACTGCGACACCACGCTGCATCACTATACAATGCCATGGCAAAGGAAGTGACTTGTTGGGCGTACGCCATATCTGTCCTATATGGTGCCCGTGCGTCTATGAGTGCTGGCACCGCAGCTTCCGTCCCCCCGTTAAGCACTGGCCACTGCGAGGTCACTGCATGGACAGCAGCGTAGCCGGCCGCCTGGTATGTAGCATAAGAGCTAGCTGTGCCACCAATCCAATTCTGTGCGCTGTTTTGGGGCTCGTTGCGCAGCACAATCCCCCGGACGGTCGTGCTATCCGGGGAGCTCAACAGGTGCCGAGCTAGCGCTGACATGAATGTGCCGAAACTTTGGCAATCTCCACCTGACCCACAGTCAAGGGGTGGATAGCCGGTGGCATTAGCGGAAGAGCTTGCCTCGGGTGGTACATCCCAGTGTGGTGTGCCGCCGATATCCAGCAACAGCTGCAGATGATGACTACGCATGAGCTGGAGCAGCTTATCAAGCGAGGTCCACTGGTAAACACCGGGTTGTGGTTCCAGCTCGTCCCAGCCCACACCTGTCCGAATAACTGTCGCGCCGCTCGCACTTGCCAGGCTCAGAACTTGTGGTAGTCGTGCTAGTCCAATGCTCCTGTCGTGGTAGTTAATATCGAGCCCATAGCTAAGCCGCCTAGTGGAGATTGGATTATACGATGTGGTTTTGGTCGTATGCTGGATCATAAAAATCCCAATCCAAACACATAAGCACAACCCCGCCAGCACCAGCGCGTAGACGATACTGCGGCGGTATCGGGCAGGAGCTGGCCGAGGGATCATGCTACTCGGTCGAGAAGCAGCTTTGTGGCTGCTGGATCCATGGCTAGCTTTGAAAATGTGGAAAACAGATTGAGGCATAGGTAATAGCAAACGTGCAGTTCTACTCGCAAGAAGGGTTACCCCCCCACTATACTGCGCCAATTGGTGGGTGCAAACGACAATCATACAGCTCGACCTGGCAGATCCTTGAACTGTCTCATTTACCTATTGCGATAGGAGATGTGTTTCTATCCCTACAATCTAAGGGACCATCCAGTTGCCGGTTGTCCATGCTACACTGCAGCTTATATGAAGATAGCCATTATTGGACCGACGCACCCGTACAAAGGAGGTATTGCCCAGCACACCACCGAGCTCGCCCACCGATTAGTACGTGCTGGGCACGACGTGGAGGTCATTTCGTGGCGCAACCAATACCCGTTCTTTTACCCAGGCGTACAGTTTGTGCCTGCCGACAAGCCAGAACTCGAACCGTTTGCGAACACACGCCGTGTCCTATCATGGAAAAATCCAATTGGGTGGTGGCAATGTGCACGACGACTGAAACACTACGATGAGGTAATTTTTGTGTGGTGGGTGCCGTCCATCCAGGGACCGGTCTATCTTAATATGCTCCGGACGTTAGGCAAAAACGGGCCGACCACGGTGCTTATTTGTCACAATGTATTGCAGCATGCGGTTGGGCCTGTTGACGAACGACTAGCGCGATCGGTACTAAATCGCGTCGATACCGTGGTAGTTCATTCTGAAGCACAAGCAGCCTTGGCACAAAGCTTGTCGCACACACCGGTCGTTACTTTGAAGATGGCAGCCCACTTGCCAGGCAATCCGTCGCGAAGCAAGCCGCACAGTAAGTTATACCGCCACCTCCTCTTCTTCGGTCTCGTGCGGCACTATAAGGGCGTCGACAGGCTGCTTGAGGCAATGGCCGACGTATCAGACATTACGCTAACCGTCGCAGGCGAAATGTGGGGTAAGAATAAGGACGAGCTAATGGAACTTGCTCATAAACTTAAACTTGAGAAACGCGTAACATTGCGCCCTGGATACGTGCCCGCAGAAGCTATTGCCCATCTCTTTGCTGACGCCGACGCGTTAGTACTACCGTACCGCTCCGGTACCGCTACGCAGAATGCCGACCTAGCATTCGCCCACGGTGTACCCGTTATTGCCACACGAGTCGGTAGCATACCTGACCGCTTGCACGACGGCGTCGATTGTCTATTGTGTGAGCCTGATGACGCAACTGCGCTTGCCGCCGCAATTCACCACTTCTACGAACCGGGCGTTGCCCGTGAGCTTAGTCGCCACCTGCCCGCAACAACGGCCGACCATGATTGGCAGATGTACATACAAGCGTTAACACAAAGTGACCATTAAAACTGATTCTCGCCACCAAATAACTCAGATACGGACTCGCCCGCAAAAATTGCTCGAATAGATCCGGCTAAGATCGGTGCGACCGACAGTGTAACTACCTTGTCAAAGGTTGGGTCTTGGGGAATGGTATCCGTGGTAATGATTTTCTTAAGTGGAGAAGCATTGATACGCTCCTTAGCAGGACCACAGAATAAACCATGTGTAGCAATACCGTACACTTCCTTCGCCCCATGCTGCATGATCAACTCAGCAGCGGCACAGATGGTGCCCGCGGTATCAATCATGTCGTCTGTAATAACACAGATCTTGTCTTTTACGTCACCTATTAGCTGCTTGGCCTCGACCGTATTGCGTTTTGTCACAGAGCGATGCTTATGTACGATAGCCATACCGCATCCAAGTGCGTTACTGATGCGTTCTGAGCTCTTTACCCGCCCGGCGTCCGGCGACACTATTATTAGACTCTCTTTCTGGAAGTTTTTTTGCAAATAATCAATGAACAATGGCCGGGCAATTAAATGATCGAACGGGCCGTCCATAAAGCCCTGTATTTGCCCGGTGTGCAGGTCGACGCTGACAATTCTGTCGGCACCGGCGCGTGCCAAAATGTCGACCATGAGACGTGTTGATATTGGCTCGCGACCGGTGGCTTTACGATCCTGGCGGGCATAGGCAAAGAACGGACATACCGCGGTAATTGAACGCGCCGATGCCCGCTTAACTGCGTCGATAATAATCGCCTGCTCCAGAATTGCATCATTCACCGCTCCGCAGTGTGATTGGATGACAAATACATCATCTCCCCTGACCGATTCGCCTATATGTACGTTAATTTCGCCGTTTGCAAAATTGCCAAGTTCAACAGGGCAAAGCTCTACTTGCAATTCGCCTGCTATAGCCTGCGCGATCGCTGGGTGGGCCCTGCCGGAAATAATTCGTAGCTCATGCTTAGGATGTACCGTTTGCATATATTCATCATAGCAGCCAATTACGCGCCGAGACGCGTGCACACTGTGCCAAACACACATCCTATTTACAACGCGCATACGCTTAAAATTCGCGGGTGACATCCTCGACGTTATTGCGTCTGCTATGGTTATATGGTTAGATACTCGATAATAACCGTGAGAGGCAATGAAGCTATCTATCGTTGTGCCAGCATATAACGAGCAAGAAAGTCTTAGTGACTTTTTAAAGTTATTGGTGCGCGAGCTTAAAAGAGTAACTGCCAGCTACGAAATTATCGTGGTAAACGACGGCAGCAGTGACGACACGTTGCGTATCGCACAGGCACTCGCTGCCAAAGACAAGCATATTCGTCTGGTCAATTTATCCCGTAACTTTGGCAAGGAACTGGCGACAACCGCCGGCATATCTTACGCAACAGGAGATGCAGTTATCATGATCGATGCCGACGGCCAGCATCCGCCTGAACTCATTAAGCAATTCGTTGCGTTATGGAAAGATGGCTACCAAGTGGTGGTTGGTGTACGCAAAACAAATCAAAAAGAAGGGTTTGTGAAGCGGTACGGCTCGAAACTGTTTTACCACCTATTTAACGCCACTAGTGACGTAACGCTCATTCCTGGAGCGACCGACTATCGTCTCATCGATAAAGCGGTGCGAGACGAATTTGTAAAATTTACGGAGCGCAACCGTATTACGCGCGGGCTCATCGATTGGATGGGGTTCAAACGAACCGTCATACCGTTTGACGCGAAAGAACGCATGGCGGGTCGAGCTTCGTATAGCATTACTAAGCTCGTTAAATTAACACTCAACAGTTTTATTTCTTTATCAATTGCACCATTATATGCAGTCGGTGCAGCAGGAGTGCTTATAACCCTGCTCTCGTTTATATTCGGCCTGTTTATTCTGATTGAACAGCCCATACTGTCAGACCCGTTGCATTTACGGATTACCGGTACAGCAATGATAGGTGTACTCCTGTTATTTTTGGTGGGGATAATTATGACCGCACAGGGCCTGCTGGCACTGTATTTGTCCCATATTCACGTCCAGGCGCAGAATCGGCCGCTGTTTATCGTTGACAAGCAAAATTCAGCGAATCTCTAAACATTGCTCAGTCGAGTGGTATGGTTTCGGACTGTTTAAAGATGTGTGTTTTATACAGATAGAAATTCCAGATAGTCGTGAGGCCCAGTGCCAATGTTCTCGTTACTACTGCCGGCACTAAGCGCGAGAGCAATTGGGTCACCAGCAGCGTAAACCCAAAATTGAATAAGACGAGCAAGCTAAATGCTGCTACCTGTGGCACCAGTACCGCCGTATGGGTTCGTTTATCTCGAAACGTCACCAGCTTTTGCAACACGAATGAGGTGACGAGGCCAACCCAAAAACTTAGGCCAACTGCAGCGACTGCTGACAGCCCACACTTTTGCCCAACAGCAATGACTACAAGCTCGATGGCATAAACAATGACACCAACCGTAACGTACCGCTTCGTGTGGTTACTTAGATGCTTCAGTGCGTCTATTCGCATGTAGTGTATGGTAGCT
>JANWHZ010000012.1 GCA_025450135.1 Candidatus Saccharimonadales bacterium | reverse complement strand
TGTACGCACGCCGCCGAATCAACACAAGGCGATCAGCTATTTGATAGCGACGAGTTCAATATCGAACACAAGATCGGAATTTGCCGGAATATTTGGCGATGGGGAGTGGGCGCCGTAGGCCAGGGCAGCTGGGATGATGAGTCGCCTCGTACCGCCAACTTTCATGCCCGGCACACCTTTAGTCCATCCAGCGATGACGCCCTCAAGCGGAAAGCTTATTGGCTTGCCAAAGTCATGTGAACTCTGAAAAATAGTACCGTTGGTGCATAATGCTCCGGTGTAGTGCGCTGTAATCGTCGCGCCTATTGGCACGACTTCGCCAGTGCCTTCTTTGGTATCAATGATTTGTAAAGCAGGCACTATAGCGATTGGTGAAAAGTTAGCGAGCTTCGTACCTTCGAGTTTGTTAGATGGATTCATCATTCTATTGTAGCAAGTGGCAATGCTTAATTGTTCTCAGGCAAGACCATTTGATGCAGCAGTACAGCTGCCCAGCGCTGGTATGTCTCGCGCAGCTCGGGGTGTGGCACCGCTTCGGCAGTTTCAGCCATGGCCATGGTGGCTTGTCGAATCGTCAAAGGCTCTACCTCGTCTGGCGGAAAGGCAGCGTAGTTCAGCAACCAGTGGGTTCCCAAATTTGCTGCCATTTCGTGTCCTAGGTCCCGCCAGCTGGCATTAGGGTGCGCACCACACAGAGCGGCGGTCCACTGGCGTTCCTGTTCAGGGGGTACCTCATTTTGGTCTAGGTGAAGCGCCTGATGCACGCGATCCATTGCCCGTTCGGTGAGTTCGCCTACGGCATAGAGAAACGCTTGGTGAAGTAACGCTTGATCTTCGTCGAATGGTGCATCCGGGTCGCGATTGCTCTGGGTCAGATAGATCTCGACCCTAAAGACTGCACGCTTTGCGTGGTCTTTAAGTGCTGCATCCATGACTAACCCACACTCGGCAAGGCCTGATAGATAGTGCAGATGTTGACGCAGCCGCTCCAGCGCGGCGCCTGGCTGGTCATAGTCCTCAGGCCAGATATTAAACGCGGGTGAAAAATGCCCAGCGGGTTCGATGATGGTTTGTTCTCTTCGCGTCATACCTTAGACAGTAAGTCAACTTGTAATGAATATAGCATGACTGTGAAAAATCTTACAAACAAATGACAAAATTCCGCAAGTTAACAAGTGGTATGATTACTATATGAAACGTGTGCTTATTACGGGCGGGTCAGATGGGCTTGGTAAAATTACCGCGCAGAAACTTGTTGCCGCCGGTTTTGACGTAACGATTTTGTCGCATGATGAAGCCAGAACAAAAGCGGCTGCCGAGGATGTGGGGTGCAAATATGTTGTGGCGGATGTAGCGCATGCAGGACAAGTAAAAGCAGCAGTTATGCAGGCTGGTCAGATCGATATTCTTGTTAACAATGCAGCAGTGTGGATACTAGGGCCATTTGACACAAATGCGCCTGAACAGATCAAAACTGCCATTGAGGTCAATACGCTTGGGACCATGTATTGTACGCATGCCGTGATTGGCTCGATGAAGAGTCGCAAGTCAGGTAGAATCATTAACGTCGTTTCGCAAGCTGGGCTAAATGCGAATAGGCCTGAGCGCTCTGTTTATAACGCCAGTAAGTGGGCAGTTACTGGGTTCACCAAAAGCCTTCAGGCAGAACTGAAGCCTTATAAAATTGCAGTGAGTGGCTTTTACCCAGATGCAATGCGAACTGGCCTATTTGCAAAAGTTGGCGATACTAAGGACCGCAGTAATGCCCTTGATCCAGCAATCGCAGCCGATATGATTGTTTATACGTGTCAACTCCCCGATAATGTCAACGCACCTGAGTTAAGTATTCAGAGCCTGGACTACTAACTACTTTTTGTCCAAAAACAAAGTTTGTAGCCATCCGGATCTTTGACGATAAATTCTCGGTTGCCCCAATCCCAATCGCGTGGCTTAGTGTGCGGTATGATGCCATTTTCTATGAATCGATCATATAGCGCGTCTACGCTTGTGGAATGGACGTATATATACATACCTTTACCTTTGCTGCTAGCAAGAGAGTCGCTACCGAACTCATCTTCGTCGCGAGAGCTAACCAGGAAGATTTTATAGGTGCCGAGTTGTACTACGCTATGACGGTCACTTGTCTCGACCACATCGAAGCCAAGCTTCTTATAGAATTTTACGGACAGTGTATTATCTAGCGTCCATAGGACTAGACCGGTTATTTCCATGTATACATTTATGTCCCTAAGCGAGGGAACATCAAAGTAATATTTACATCGATACAGATGATATTATAAAAAGATGGCACACAACTTAGAGCTTGAACAACGCATCAACTAAGTGGTTGGTACGTAGGGAAGGGGCGCGTATGAGGATTTACTACACTGATGGCAGCGCCAGCCCGAACCCCGGGCCAGGTGGATTCGCTGTTTTGCTCGACGGCAAACCAGTCATTCTCGGAAGTGAGCCGGATAATAAATCGACGACAAATATTCGTATGGAAGGTTTTGCGCTTATCAATGCTCTCAAGCACGCAAGCGGTGAACAATGTGAAATCTGGACAGACAGCGAATTTTGGGTAAACGTCATCACCAAATGGGCGCCCAGCTGGGAGAAGAATGGCTGGAAGAAAAGGAATGGGGAAATCAGCAACTTAGATATTGTGCAAGAAGTTTACTCCCTGTATAAAAAATCAAATGCCAAACTCGTCTGGATACGTGGGCATAACCATCATGAATTAAACGAGCTCGCCGACCATTGGGCCAACGAGGCTCGTAAAAAACACTTGTCCTAGAATTTTAGGCGGCAGGGGGTGTAGTGTCTTCGGACGATGAATTGTCGGCACTGCCACTCTCTGGCATGGATGGCATTGTAGAGGTATCAGTTGAACTAGGCATAGTGGGTGTAGCTTCGGCTGGCATCGCTGGCTCAGGCATGCTTGTTGCCGCAGGTGCCATATCGGATTGTACGTCGCTGTTGGTGGCAGCATCCGACATTACAGCAGGAGCTGCCGGCATGGCTGGTTCTGATGGCATGGCAACCGGTGCGGCAGCTTCGGCGGTATTGACGTTTGGTGCTGGAATGTCCGTATTCATTGGCATGCCGCTATCCGTCGGCATAGCCGTTGCGCTATCCGCTGGCGTTGTTGTGCTGTCTTGCGATTTATTGCCAAGCTTCATAAAGTCAAATAATCCCATCTGGTCTTATTCCTTCCTAATGAGGTTTATAGTAATGCCTCCATCATACTCCTTACGCTTCGAAATGCACAACCGAGGGCATTGACCGTGCCGGATGGTATCATAGAGCTATGAAACCGTCAGATAAGCCACGTGTCTACGCTTTTATCGATAGCCAGAACTTGAATATTGGCACCCAAAAATTCGGCTGGAAAATGAATTGGGTACGTTTCCGTAGGTTCCTTGCCGAGCGGTACAACGTTGAAAAGGCCTTTATGTTTATCGGTTATATCCCTGCGAACGAGGACCTGTATGAAAAAATGCACGAGGCAGGCTATATGGTTGTGCTCAAACCGACATTCGATGTGACTAAGCCGCGAGCCGAAGAGCAGAATGAGGATGAAAAAGAAGAGGCGCGGCCGGTGAAGGGCAATATTGATGCCGACCTGGTGCTCTGGGCAATGAAGGAGATGAGCAATTACCAGAAAGCGATAATTGTCTCTGGGGACGGTGACTTCTTCTCGCTCGTGGAGTACCTCGAAAGCAAAGGCAGGCTGCTACACCTTATGACGCCAAGTGCACATTATTCTCAGCTCTACAATCAGTTCGAAAAGTATATTGTTAGACTTGATATGTTTCGACGCGACCTAGCGTATCGCGATAGAAAGAGCCTGTTAGGTAAATTCCGCAAGAAGTAAAAAACGTTGTATTACTTCCCGTAGCCGGACCGGCCTTGCCGTGAAATAATGGTAAGCACTATGAGGCAACAGCAGGCGCTACAGGTGATGCTTTCAGGCACTTCTGTTTTTTTAACGGGTGCTCCAGGATCAGGCAAGACGTATGTGTTAAATGAATTTATTCGGCGGGTGCATAGGCGCGGCCAGCGGTTGGCCGTGACGGCAAGCACCGGAATCGCTGCAACGCATATTGGCGGTGCGACCGTGCACGCATGGTCTGGTCTTGGGATCCGCGATACACTGACGCAATTTGATAGAGATATTTTATCTACCAATGCTACACTGCGTAGCCGCTATATCACTACGGATATTCTGGTGATCGATGAGGTGTCTATGCTGCATGGCAGTCGCCTAGATATGTTGAATGAGCTATGCAAGATTATTCGTGAAGATGCTGCACCGTTTGGTGGGATGCAGGTTGTACTAGTTGGTGATCTGTTCCAGCTGCCGCCGGTGAGCCGGGGCGCTGAACCAGAAGATTTTGTCCACTTATCTGCTGCATGGGCAGAGCTTGACCCGGAGATTTGCTATATCACAGAGCAACACCGTCAGGCGAACGATCGGCTGCTCGATGTGCTTGAAGCGATGCGCAGCGGGCAAGTAGAAGCATGGCATACCGAGGCGTTGCAAGAGCGTGTGGGCGTGCATCCGAATAAAGATACTGCCGTAACGCGGCTGTATTCACACAATGTCGACGTTGATTCTATCAATAGCAAGTACCTACAAGCGCTAAACGGTCAGACCCGGGTATTCCCCATGGAGACGCATGGCAACGCTACGAAAGTTGAACAGCTTGTGCGCAGCGTACTTGCCCCTATGCAGCTAGAGTTAAAGGTTGGCGCCGAAGTCATGTTTGTAGCCAATGACTTTGCCAGCGGCTTTGTCAATGGCAGCCGAGGTAAGATTGTAAGCTTTCAGGGCAGTTTGCCAGTAGTCGAATTATTACATAACGCTAAACGCATTGTCGTTGAGCCATATTCATGGGCACTGACGGAAGATGGTAAAAAGCGGGCCGAGGTCAGCCAGCTACCCTTACGGCTGGCGTGGGCGATCACTATACATAAGAGCCAGGGGATGAGCCTCGATGCTGCTGAAATCGACCTTAGCCGGTCGTTTACGCCGGGAATGGGTTATGTCGCATTATCAAGGGTTCGTTCGTTGGATGGCATATATTTGACCGGAATGAATGCGATGGCGATGAAGCTGCATCCGGCCATCTTCGAATTCGATGCAGTTGCGCGAGCAAGATCTGCATTGCTGGCAGAGCGAACCGAAGATGCTGCCGATGTGACTGTTGAGGCGGACGGCAGCCAACCAGCTGTATTCGTCGACCCGATATTATTGGAAAGGCTTAAAATGTGGCGTACTCGGCGGGCAATGGTTGATGGCGTGCCGCCATACATCGTGGCGCATGATGCATTGCTTGAGGCCTTAGCTGCGTACCCTCCTCACACCGCCCGCCAGCTGCTTGCTATGCCAGGCATTGGTGCCAAAAAGCTTGATTTGTATGGCGACGAACTACTGGCGTTGCTACGTACGGCAAACTGAGATACAGCTGGACGAATTGTTGGGCTGCGGAGCATACTGAGCTCAGTAACTTATAAGGAGGGTCTATGGTGCCTGTCAACTATTTCGCAGTAGTTCTAGCCGCAGTCTCGAGCATGATCGTCGGTTCGCTATGGTACATGCCGGCGGGTTTCGGCAGCTTATGGATGAAGCTAGCAAAGGTTAAGCCAGACCGAAGTAAGATGACGCCAAGTATGATGTTGTGGATGTACGGTTCTGTTTTTGTAGCCTCACTTTTTACGGCATACGTCTTAGCGCATGTCACGTATCTCAGTAATCAGTATTTTCAGACCACCTACATGCAAGCGGCGGTCGCATCGGCTTTCTGGTTATGGATCGGCTTTACAGCAGCTCGCATATATGTGCACGACACGTTTGAGGAGCGCCGTAAGATGCTGACGTTGTTGAACCTGGCTCATGAGCTTGTCACTGTTGTTGTCATGGCCGTGGTCATTGGCCTCATGCACCCGTAATTTCACCGCGCACAAGCCACCCCCAGCGTATACTATGGGTAGTTTTTGTTTGAGAGGAGAGGATGATGAAGATTACGAAATATACGCACTCGTGTCTACTCGTAGAGATGCCTACACCAATTAATAGAACTGTACTTTTCGACCCTGGCAGCTTTAGCACGTTGCATGTTAATACGCTTGAGTTTCTCGATGACATTTTCATTACCCACAACCATAGCGACCATATGGACCTTGAGCTCATTAAACAGTTGGTAATGAAATTCCCAAACGTTCAGATCACTGCGCCACAAGATGCACGGCAGCAGCTCCTGCAAGCCGGGATTGATAACGTGTCGAGCGAAACGCCTCAGGGAGTTCGTTTCTTTGATGCACCCCACGAAACAATCCGCCCGTATTTTCCGGCCGATCCGCCAGACCAAGTAGGATATCACTATCTGGGCCTACTTAGTGATCCTGGCGACAGCCATAGCTTTTCCGAGTCTATGCCGATCCTGGCGCTACCAGTGACGGCACCGTGGGGAGATGTAGTTAAAGCTACTGCACTAGCGCTTAAGCTTAAGCCTAAGTATGTGCTGCCGATCCATGATTGGCACTGGCGCGATGAAGCCAGGCAAAGTATGTATGACACGCTTGAGCAACGTTTCGATGAGTCGGGCATCACCTTTTTGAAGCTGATCGACGGCGTGCCAGTTGTGATTAATCTTTAAATTTCTCCGGCTATTGGCCTGCAAGTCAGAACGGACGGGTACGATGTTGCTTCGCTATCTGGGAAGCTTCGTGCTGCTGTTTAGCCGCCGCTCCCGCAACCATTTTTTTTTGACTCTCGTTTGAATTAGATGCAAAAGCGTGCAGCAAGGCAAGCCAATCGTGAGGATCGAGCCGGCTTGGCTTCGCAGTAACTTTTGGACCGAGTGCATGCTCTGCCAAAGCGAAGTGGCTACTTGGAAACAGTTGCTTAAGGCAGGGTAGAATGTTGGGGTTTGCGTGGTTAAAGACATACGACACGAGGTCGCGGTATAGCTGAGCTTCAGACGCCAACAACAGCGGTTTCGTACGGAGGAGGCAGTGAAGTAGCACCACTGTAACTTTTGGTTGTGGCGTAAAGTCTCGGGCATGGAATGTATGTCGAACTTCAAAGCTGAACCAGGGTGCGTGCTGCACTGAGAATAAACTCTGGTGTGACAGCTGGCCGGCAAACTTCTGCGCGGCCTCCCGCTGCATAATAAGATAACCATCTACTGGAGGATGAGAGCCGTCCAGTAACTTGTGGACAATCTCACTCGTCTTGTTAAACGGAATGTTTGCAAACACTTTGTACCGCCCGAGTGGCAAGTCGGTCTCCAAGAAGTCCTCCATAATGACTTGCACATGAGGGTGCATCAGAAATTTGCCCTTGAGTTCTGTGGCTAGCCGTTCATCTGCCTCGTAGGCAATCACGTGGCTAGCGTGACTGGCGAGTGCACGCGTAATGCTTCCTGACCCAGCGCCAATGTCTAAAATTGTATCCTCGGGTCCAAAGCCAGCCAGAGCTACTAACCGTTCAACGAGTGGCTGGTTACTCAAAAAATTTTGTGAGAGACGGATACTCTGGCGCATCATTCTTACTCTACCAGACAATGAGCCGCTACACCTTGGCTAGTGGTTTGAGGCGATAAGTGTGCGCTACATGTTGTGTATAAGTTTGTAGCTAGATAGAGATCTGTGGATAAATGCTGCGCGAATGACATAGATAATGGGTGAAAATGGTATTGCAGTGGGTTGGCGTGGGTAGTATATTCATGGCAGTGGGTAAGGTAGGTAAGCAACCAAACTTAGCTACAAAAACAAAAACCACTAGCAACTTAACCGAAGGTACCAATGTCCACGGTAGACTACTTCGAGAGAAAGCTTGACGATAAGCGTCGGTTGACAATACCGACAGAACTTCGCGACAAGTTTTTGAGCGGTGCGGTCGTCACACGGGGCTTTGGCAAATACCTGCATCTCTATCCAAAAGATGTATGGGACAACCTGGTAGAACCTCGCTTGGAGGGAGATATCCTCGACGAGCGCATCGCGGATCTGAACGTACAGTTCCGGATGGGCAAGGCGGAGATGCCAATCGACGCCAAGCAGGGCCGCATTACACTCGAGCAGCATTTGCTCGATTATGCTGGCATTACCAAGGACGTAATTGCCGTCGGCGTTGGCAGGTACTGGCGTCTCGTTGCGCCAGAGCAAGCCTAGTTGCAGCCAGGAACCTTAACCCAGCGTTCCTTAAAAATCAGGTCAAGACCGTTTAGTAGACCAATTATCTAATATGAGGTCAGCTAATCGGCAGTCAACAAGTGGACTTGAGAAGGCACCACTATAAAACCTTCGTTCTTTTTCTAAAACACCTCCCAAAACTCCACCTCACACATAAGTCTCTCAAACTTGAAGTGAAGAGCTGTAAGAAGTTGTAAGATTTTTGAAATCTTGTTTCATTGAAACGTTCTTCTTTACATACCACTTTTCACTTCACCAACAAAAACAAAAACACGTACAAAAACAAACAGTTGGCTGCTGGTTAGGTGACCTTGCAAAAACAAAAACGATAATGCTTGCAGAAACCCTGTTAAGCATCAAAAATAAAGCAAGATGCACCAAAAAGATCAAAACAATACGCACATTCCTGTGCTTGTGGAGGAAGCCCTCCAGTATTTGAGCCCGCAGAAAGGGGATAGCTACCTCGATCTGACGGCCGGATACGGTGGGCATGCCGAAGCGGTACTAGAATGTACAAACAACCCACGCCAGGCCGTCCTCGTTGACCGCGATCAAAACGCGGTGGAAAACCTCGAGGCTAAGTTTAAGGGCAGGGGAATAAGAGTTCTTAACAAAGATTTCTTACAAGCCACCCAAGAGCTCATGGCAGAAGCAGGGAAGTTTGATGTGATATTGGCCGATCTGGGCGTGTCGTCACCACACCTTAACATTGCTAGCCGAGGCTTTTCCTTGGGTGCTGATGGCCCACTCGACATGCGCATGGATCAACGTCAGACTTTGACGGCGGGCGTTATTATCAACACCTATCCCGAAGCAAAGTTGGCGGAGATACTAGAGCGTTATGGTGAGGAACCTAAGGCGAGGAAGGTAGCGAAGATCATCGCTGCCAACCGTCCCGTTGAAACGACTACGCAGCTAGCGCATCTCGTTGCTCGTGCCTGGCCAGGGCACTCCAAAGTTCATCCGGCGACGCGGACGTTCCAAGCGATCCGCATCGCCGTGAACGATGAACTTGAGCAGATTCGCCAAGGCTTACCGCTTTGGATCGATCTGTTGTCACCTGGTGGGCGGATTGCGATCATCAGCTTCCATAGCTTGGAAGACAGGCTGGTGAAACAGGCATTCCTGGATGCGAGCGGAGGCGGTTACGATGCTACTATCCAAATTTTAACCAAGCATCCCGTAACGGCTGGCGAGCAAGAAATAGTTTTTAACCCGCGAGCGCGTAGTGCGAAACTGCGTGCCGCAGCGAAAATAAACAAATAGAAAGGAACGAACCAATGCCAATTCCGGTAACAAGTCGTTCCAGGGCAGTCAAAATCCACGTTCGCGTGGTTGAATAAACCCTAGAAAGGAGGCGGCGCTTTGCCAAAATTAGCTAAGCGCCGTCAAACCTAAGAAACAAAAACAAACAGAAAGTTAAAGTAAATATGACATATTCAAGTGCGTTGAGTATGAGTCGCGGCCACTATGCGGGCCGTAATCAAAACGTCGTCAGTTTTGAAGCGAGCGAGCGGCGTCGTCTGGGACCGATCAGCAATACAATTATTCTTGTAGTACTAGTCTGTTTATTAGGATTGTTGTATTTAACCCAGGTGACGAAGACAAACGCCTTCGGCTACCAGCTGAACGCTCTCCAGCAAAAGCAGACACAGCTACAGACCGAGCATGATAACTTGGCTCTGGCTTCTGCACAACTACAATCGCTCGATAGGGCGCAAAATAGTTCAGCTGCAAGCAGCTTGGTCGCAGTCGCGCCTTCCGGCACGGTGCAGAATTGAATATGTATCGGCGCTTAGTTGCGGTTGTCTGTGGCTAGCCAGGGGCTAGCTTCTAGGACAATAAGCTTGCTTATTTTCGATGAAATAGAAACAACTATACTATAGTGGAATGGATTCTCGTTATCGTCAAACACATCGCTCGTCGTCACTGGGCGAAGGAAAAGTGGTGCATCCTGCAATACGGGTGCGGCTATTGTATAGTGTACTGCTAATTATCCTTGGCTTATTTGGTCTCCGGCTATTTTATGTTCAAGTTATTCGTTACGGGTATTACAAAGATGCGGCACTCAGTGACCAGCTAAAGCAATATCAAATACCAGCCACGCGTGGTGTGATCGAGGCACATGATGGTGACTCTGTAGTCCCGATTGTGCTGAATCAGGAACTTTTCACGCTCTATGCCGATCCCACATTAGTAAAAGATGTCGACACGTCAGCAGCTAAATTAGCTGAAATCACAGGAGGCAATGCAGGTACATACTCACGTCAGATGCGTACGGAAGGCACGCGCTACATTGTGCTCGCCCGCAAGCTTTCGAGCGATCAAAGTAACAAAGTCCTTGCGCTTAAATTGCCAGGCGTTGGTACCCAGGGCCAAGACTATCGGACGTATCCCCAGGGAACACTTGCAGCACAGTTGCTCGGCTTTGTTGACAGCGACGGCACCGGGCAGTACGGGCTGGAACAGGCACTTAATAAGCAGCTTGAGGGTACTCCCGGGCAAGTAAAGGCAGTAACAGATGTAAACGGCGTGCCGCTGCCGGCGACGCAAGGGAATGTGCAAACGGCTCCAGTCAATGGTGACGAGGTCGTTACGACGCTCGATCTGTCGATGCAGTCGCAGATGGAGCACATCTTGGCAGATGAGTACAAGAAGACCAAGTCGCAGGGAATAAGTGCGCTTATTATGGACGCTAACACTGGGCAGATAAAGGCAATGGCCAATTATCCGACATATGATCCGGCCAACTATCAAACTGCCAGTGATCCATCAGTATTCCAAAACGCCGCGGTATCAAACGCAATCGAGCCAGGTTCGACCATGAAGGTACTAACAACCGCCTCGGCGCTTGATCAGGGGGTTGTCCAACCCGATAGCAGCTTCTATGATCCTGCGCACTGGGTAGTTGACGGCTTCAACATTACGGACATTGAAGAGGATGGTGGTGCTCGTCAACAAACTATCTCTAGTATCTTGTCGCTTTCGCTCAATACGGGAGCCACATGGATGTTGATGCAGATGAGTCAACCTGGGGGTACGACCATCACACAGAAGGGGGTAGACGCTTGGCACGACTACTTAGTTAATCATTATCGTTTCGGGCAGTACACAAATATCGAGCAGGGTTATGAATCAGCTGGCGTCGTCCCAACTGATGACCCTACGGCGCCAGCACGAGCCTTAAAATTCGCGAACACCACTTTTGGACAGGGTATCCAGCTAACGGCGCTGCAAATGGCAGCAGCGGTGTCTGGCGTGGTAAATGGTGGCACATACTACCAGCCGACCCTCATTGACCAAATTGTCTATGCAGACGGCAGTACGACAACAAACTCACCTAAAATACTCATTCACAATGTAGTCAAGCCGAGCGTATCGGCGGAAATGTTGCCGCTTATGGAAAATGTAGTGACGACATATGCAGGTGAAGGTTTTGATTATATGCATTTCCCGTCCGACTATATTGTCGGAGGTAAAACAGGCACAGCGCAGATCGCTAGCCCAGCTGGTGGCTATTACGCCGATAAATTCAACGGTACCTATACAGGATTTGTGGGCGGTGACAAGCCGCAATATGTCATTGTGGTCTACAACATCGAGCCGAATGTCGTTGGCTATGCAGGCTCACATGGTGGCCAGCCAGTATTTGCCGACCTAGCGCACATGCTGATCAACGACTCATTTGTGACTCCAAAGAGTCATTAAGGTGTATAATTCAAGGTAAGCAACGAAAAGGAAACAATAACGTATTATGACTGGTACTGCGCTTCATTTGACTATTCTCGATACGACTCTCATTCTCATTCTCACTCTTGGTTTTCTAGGTTTTGCTGTCAGCATGCTGCTGACGCCACTTTATACAACGATAGCGTATAAGTTCGAATGGTGGAAGCAACAGCGCACGGAAGCGATGGGCGGTGCTGCATCTACGGTATACAACAAGCTTCATGCCGAGAAGCACAAGCGGCATATTCCGACCATGGCTGGCTTAATCTTTATCGCCTCTATCACACTTGTTACGCTTCCGCTGAATCTCAGTCGGGGTGAAACCTGGTTACCACTGGCCGGAATGCTAGCGTCAGGCTTTATTGGCTTACTCGATGACTTTCTGAACATTCGTGGGTCTGGCAACATTGCTGGGATGCGCGCAAAGACAAAGTTTGCGTTGCATAGCCTTATCGCGCTCGCAGGTGGCTGGTGGTTTTATTCTAAAATAGGCGTGACGCACGTGTACATTCCGGGTTTCAACGAAGTGTACATCGGCGTATTTACGATTCTCCTGTTCTGGCTTGTGGTCATTGCTACGGCCAATGCCGTGAATATCACCGATGGGCTTGATGGCTTGGCAGGTGGTCTGCTGACGACGTCGTTTCTGGTTTATGTCATTATTTGCTGTGTTGAGGGCCGCTATGTGCTTGCAGGCTTTTGTATGACAGTTGTCGGCGCTTTGCTTAGCTATACCTGGTTTAACATCTATCCGGCACGGTTTTTTATGGGAGACGTTGGAGCCTTCGCGCTCGGTACAGCACTTGGCGTAATAGCGATGCAGACAGACACAGTGTATGTGCTACCGATCATAGGAGCGGTGTACGTTATCGAGACAGGCTCAGTTATTATCAATCGCACCTCGCGTAAATTACGCCACGGTAAAAAAGTCTTCTTGTCGTCTCCAATTCATCACCACTTTGAAGCGCTCGGCTGGCCTGAAACTAAAGTTACCATGCGATTCTGGATTCTCGGTGAAATTGCAGGCGTGCTTGGTCTCATGCTCTTCCTGGTAGGGCAACATAAATAGCTAGTATGAACGACATGCTGTCCTCGGTATTCCAAGGGCACACCTCGTCAAATGCGCGGCGCATGGCTGACGAGCCTATTCAAATGGGCCGGCGGCACAAGCCAGACTACTGGCTGCTTGCGTTAGTGTTAATGTTGTTGGTCATTGGCTTAGTGGTTATTTTTTCCATTAGTCCAGCGCTGAGTGCGATCGGTCACGTCAACAGTAGCTACTACATCAACAAGCAACTGCTGGCGATCGCCATT
Organism: Candidatus Saccharimonadales bacterium; assembly: GCA_025450135.1. Taxonomy (GTDB): domain Bacteria; phylum Patescibacteriota; class Saccharimonadia; order Saccharimonadales; family UBA4665; genus JANWHZ01. The sequence goes on along the minus strand of JANWHZ010000012.1, from coordinate 976 downwards.
GGATTAGTGGCATTTATTGTGGCTGCCAACATCCCGCTTGGATCGTGGCGCCAGCTTGCCGTACCTCTGCTTATTCTGGCTGGTATTGCGACGCTATTAGCCATCGTCTTGCCGATAGACCCGAATTATCCAGCTCATCGCTGGGTCCGACTTGGTAGTTTCTCGTTCCAATCTGTTGAGCTCCTGAAATTTGCGTTATTGGTATGGTTGGCTGGTCTGCTCCACGATCGAGTGAATGGTGGTGTTATCAAAGATGTTAAGGCGACGCTAAAGCCTCTGTTGATAGCGCTTGCAGTTATCGGTGTTGTGGTGGTCGGGATACAGAGTGATCTTGGCTCAATGGGGGTGATTATTGCCATGTTCGCAGCGATGCTGTTTGTAGCTGGATTGCCGCTAAAGCGACTTGCGCTGATTGCAGGTGTCGTAATTGTCGGTGTCATGCTGGCCGTGGCAGCTATTCCGTATCGCCGTGATCGTTTGATATCATTCCTGAATCCGACTGCGGACTGCCAAGGTGCAGGCTATCAAGCATGCCAAGCGCTGATCGCTGTCGGATCAGGCGGTATGCTTGGGTTAGGGCTTGGTAGTAGCGTGCAAGCCTACGGATACCTACCTGAAGCGTCAAACGACTCGATTTTCGCAATTTATGCTGAGAAGTTTGGATTTATTGGCGCTGCAATTATGCTGGCGATCCTAGCAGGACTATTTGCGCGCATAAAGAATATTGCCGAGCGTTTGCAGAATGACTTTAGCCAACTGCTCGTCGTAGGAATTTTTAGCTGGCTTAGCGTACAGTCACTTATTAATATCGGGGCCATGATAGGCGTACTGCCACTCAAGGGTATTACGCTCCCGTTTGTGAGCTATGGCGGGACAAGTGTTATCTTTGCTCTGGCAGCTGCTGGCTTGGTATTCCAGGCGTCTCACTACACCGCATTTGGGTTGCGTATCAGCCAATCTAATAGAGGAGGCCGCT
>JANWHZ010000011.1 GCA_025450135.1 Candidatus Saccharimonadales bacterium | reverse complement strand
GTCATTGAGCATAATCTCGACGTGATTAAAAACGCCGACTGGCTGATCGACATGGGCCTAGAAGGTGGTGCTGGAGGCGGCCAAATAGTAGCAGAAGGAACGCCCGAACAAGTTGCTAAAAACACCACTAGTTATACTGGCCAGTATCTCGCTAAGCTGCTATAGCTTTACTTTCGCTTGAAATGCCGCTTGATCGTTCGCCGAATTTTCTGGTCACGTGCGAGATGGTACAACGTCGGCGCGATTGAGACAACAACAATAAGTAGCATTAATGGTTCAATCAAGTTTTCGATGCCTGGTATGCGGCTGCCGATGAAATATCCCGCAAGCGGCACAGTAATTGCCCATGCTGTGTCACCGATCGCGTCAAACAGCATATACTTGCGTAGTTCCATATTGCCAGCGCCTGCAGTGACCGGGACGAAGGTACGCACTACGGGCACAAAGTGTGCAAGCAGCATTGTCTTGCTACCGTATTTCTCGTAAAACTGCTCGGCGCGATCAATATATTCTTTGCGAAAGATCAAGCTATCGGCGTTGGTAAATAATCGGCGCCCAAAATGACGCCCAATATGGTAGCCGACATTGTCACCGAGGATTGCAGCGAGCGCAACAACCAGTACGATTGCCGGAATGGATAATGCCCCACTCGCCGCTAAAATACCGGCGGTGAACAGGAGTGTGTCCCCCGGGAAAAAGAAACCAACCATCATACCAGACTCGGCAAATATAATCAGAAATAAAGCCAGTAGGCCACCCGTTATGAGCAAATGAGTAAAATTCATCTCCTTGTTATGCTACCGGCTTTTGATGGAGCCGTCTAGCTGAACAGTGGTATACTGATATGTACACAGCACTAATAAAGGGAACTATGTCTGACGATACACTGACTCTAGAGCTCGAATCCCGTCAAGTAACTGGGAAACATGTAAAACAACTGCGTGCTATCGGTACCGTTCCGGCGGTGATTCATGATCACGGCAAGACATCAATAAATGTGCAAGCTCCATACCTAGCGCTATATCGTATGTACCAGCGAGCGGGTAAACATCATCCAGTACAGCTGGTTGCTAATGGCAAGAAATATACTGCATTAATCAAATCAGCGACATTTGAACCAAAGAAGAACCAGCTGACGCACATTGTTTTTAATGCAGTTAACCGAAACCAAAAGGTTGAGGCTGAAGTACCGATTAGACCGCGCTATGCAGAGGGTGAAGATGCGACCCCTGCCGAACGCGCCAGCTTAATTGTCCTCGATCAGTTAGATGCGATCGAGGTTCGTGCAGTACCGGACAAGTTACCAGACGTTCTGTATTATGATGCTGAAAAGCTTAGGGAGGACGGTGACCACGTCACTGTTGCGGACCTAGAGATCCCCGATGGCGTAGAAATTGACGAAGAGATGACCAACCACCCGGTCGCTACAGTAACGACGAGCGCTGCATTGGAAGCCGCTAACGCGGCTTTGGCAGGTGAAGCCGAAACCGAGCAGCCTATGGCTAAAGCTGCCGAGGAAACCTCGGATGCCACAGCTGCGCCGTCCGCTGAAGCCGAAACAGAAAACAAAGCTGCCTAGCTACTCATGGGCACTACGAAATAGAGCGGATGACTTCCGCTCTATTTCTTTAGTGGCCCGCAGCGACATATCGAGCGATGCGTTATTGTGCGTTAGTCCTCTATGAAACCACCCGATTGCCGAGCCCAGAGCTTGGCATATGTGCCGTTAGCGCGCAAGAGCACCTTGTGCGTACCTTGTTCAATCACTTTACCGTCCTCGAGCACGATGATACGATCCATCTTCTGGATGGTGCTCAAGCGGTGTGCAACCACAATTGCGGTGCGGCCTTCCATGAGCTTCCATAACGCGTCTTGGATGAGTGCTTCACTCTCTGAATCAAGGGCGGCGGTGGCTTCGTCGAGTACTAGAATCGGCGCATTCTTAAGCATAGCTCGCGCAATCGCAATGCGCTGGCGCTGTCCACCTGAAAGCTTTACACCGCGCTCGCCAACCAACGTTTCATATTTTTCAGGTAACATGTTAATGAACTTATCAGCGTGTGCTAATCGCGCTACCGCTTCAACTTCTTGGTCACTTGCCGCTGGATCGCCGTATCTAATATTTTCAGCTAGTGTACGGTGAAACAGAATTGGCTCTTGTGGCACATATGCAATGTGGCGGCGCAGATCAACTTGCGTAATGCGGCTGATGTCTTGTCCGTCAATAGTAATGTGACCGCCTTGGATGTCGCTAAAACGCAGTAGCAAGCGTGTAAATGTGGTTTTGCCTGAACCCGAATGGCCAACCAAACCTACTTTCTCTCCTGCTTTGATTGAAAGACTGAGATTGTCGAACAAGGCGTCATTCGAACCGTCATGCGCAAACGCGACGTGTTCAAAGGCAATCTTGCCGCGACTAATGTGTACCGGTTCAGGATGCTCTGGATCCTTAATCTCAGGCTCTACGAGCAAGATTTTAATCATATCGACGGCATCTCCGAACGAACGGTTATAGTTGCGTAACGCATTGTTGCTGAACTGGAACAAGGCGTTAGATATTGAACTCGTGTAGCTAACCATGAGGAATACCGTCGCTAGATCAGCATTAAACACCATGGCGCTCACGATAGCCATTAATAGAGACAATGCCATGATGCCGTTACTCATGCTGCTGAAATATAGCTGCTGCTTTTGATGGGTTCTCGCCACACGTATTAGCTGGCGGTGTGTTTTATCGGTAGCTCGAGCAAAACGTTCGTTTTCGTAATCACCAGAGGCAAAACTTTTAATAGCCATGACGTTTGTTACGGCATCGGCCAAGCTGCCGGTTTGGACGCTTTCAATAGCAGCCTGTTTAGCTCCCTCGCGCCGTATTGGTGCGGTAACAAACGACGCGCTTGCGATGTAAACGATTGAAAAGATTGCAAAAATTATCGCATACAGTGGTGCGCGAGTAGCGAGAATGATGATCGCAAATATCAAACCGGAAAATAGCGGGGTAACAATAAATGCTGTAGTATCGGCAAACCGAATGTAGCTACCCATGAGCTTGTTCGTCTGGGACACTAGCGATCCGCCAAAGCGATTAGCATGAAAATTAGGGCTTTGGCCCAACAGATGGCCAAATACCTCGCGCGCGATATCACGCTGGACGTGGCCTTCTAGACGCCATGCATAGTGGTCAATGATCCGCCAGCCTACAATACCGCTACCGATCTGAAGCACAGCATACAAAATAATATCGCCACCGAAACTACCGAGAATATCATGCGGTGCGTAGGCGTGATGGCTGAGGCGGTTTAGTACGTTGGCAGTAATAAGCGGGGTGAGGTATGAGCCTGCCAAGACTGTCAGTGGGATAGTGAGGTACATGATGGCTAACGTACGCGGGTAACGTGAGGCGTGCCGCCAATAGTACTTGAGCGTTTCTTTGGTCGTGTTCATAGCGGGCCGCTCCTTTAAGAGGCCTTGCTTTAGATCTGCAATTTTAAGTTTTATAATCGAACGAAGAGAAAAGACTTAAGCGCGAACGGAAGCGCCAAAAGCTTTCTCAGCTAAGTCAATACAACACATTTTTGCCGCCTCCATGGTTACTTTGCTAATATATGTATCTTATCTTATAATAGCTTTTTGAGAATGACAAGCATTTTGAGGAAATTTTTTTAAACAAAATCTATGGAACGTAACCACGAGTTAGCTGCCTGGGGAGCGTCGTCGTCGGAAAGTGACGCTGATTCGACATCGAGCGGTTCAAGCAAAGAAGGAAAAGGCAGCAAAAAAGGCGCAGAGTTCACTAGGCCTGGGCAAGGGCAGGCGGAGCGACCAACGCCATCTGAGGCAGTAGCCAAACTGTTCGGCCGCGAGGCGCTCCATCCTGCTAGCGCTGGAGAAGTGGTCGTACCGCTCCGAGCTATGGCACCTGCCGAAAATAAGCCTGAGGGGCCGAAGAATATGGATACTTCGTCTACGGCGAAGGAAGCCAATGAGAGTGACCGACCAGACGGGCAGTCGAGTAAGGAAGCAGCTACGCTCCAAGAAGAGCGCAAAGTTGCCGCCGAAGTTGTGTACGATGCGCAGGCTCAAAATGAGCAGCAAGCTGCGCAGGCTGAGAGTGTAGTGGAACATGCTGCTGCTGAAAACGTTGGCCAACTTCTGAATAATATGGAAGCAGGCTTAGGTGATGCTCCGCCAGAGGAATCTGCCGAGCACATCATCGGCCGGACGACTGAAGAGACGGCTGGAGCACTTGGAGGCGAAGAAGCTTTGGATGCTGAAATGGTGCCGCTCGACTGGCCTGAGCAGCAGCCTGAAGCATCAGCTATGCAGGGGCCGGACGGTGTGCAAGCCACGGGTCCGTTCGAAGCATCAAATATTCTGCCACGGCAACCAGAACGATTCGATCGACGCATGTATGACGAGGAACCTGATCAGCCTAGCAGCGGTGCACCATATATTGCCGCTGGTTCCGGTGGCGTTGGAGGCGGAGGCCAGCCACCAGCGGGTGCTGTGTCTGGCTTTAACCCCAATGCTATGCCTCCGCTTGGCGCTGCAGCTCCAGCTGCAGCGAACCTGGCTGCTGCCCGTGCCGAGGGTGCTGCTGACGGGTTAGTGCGGGGTTTTCTGACGGGACTGATCGGTGGCGGTATCATTGGTCACTGGCTGGGGCATCGCCACGAGCGAACCAAGGCAGCACGCGCCATGACAAAACAAGAGCAGTTGCATACAGAGCAAGTTGCAAAGTATGAGCAGCAGGTTGCCGCGAGTGAAGCTCGCATTCGGACATTGACCGAGCGACAAGCGTATGCAGCACGCCAAGCTATGCAGGCTGCAGCTGAGGCTACGCCGGCGATCAAATATCCAGAAGCGGCAGGGGGCCAGCCCAGGGGGCACGAATCAGTGCCATCTTCAGCAGCTGTTGCAGGCAATCGCGCCGAAGTGAAGACCGACATGCCGAAGCGGGTCGAGCAGATGACAGACACCGAGATCCATGAGGCCAGTCGTCACGTGAAGATCGGTGATAAAACATTGTATGAACTGAAAGAAAATGGCACTGTTACAGCTGTCGAGGAACGGACGTTGTTGCGATTGGCGGAACAAGGCGGCATTGAAGATCCAGCCCGTAAGTACCGTTTCGATCAGGAAGTTCGTCATGTACTTATGCGTCACGAACTTGATCCGGTGCTTGCCCAGCAGGTCCTGCAGCAAAATGACGTAGCC
>JANWHZ010000010.1 GCA_025450135.1 Candidatus Saccharimonadales bacterium | reverse complement strand
TCGGGGATCAGAATTATTAGGCCAACCGCTATTCCGCTGATGACGAGTCCTGCTATCATTGCCTTGAGTCTGAACTTCCATGTCTTTTGAAAATACCAGCCATATGTCTTCACAATGGGATCATACCATGGTCGCGACAATTTCGTTACCTCGCTCTATGCAATTTTGTATAGTGTGAGGCAAGAAAATGCCTCACAATGACACCGGCATGTATGTTTCAAACGACACAGAGGACAAAATTGAACTTTTTGCTGACGGGGTAATTTTCGTTGAAAGGCCTGGGCATAGGACTGAACGTGAGCTCAGGTACGTATTTAATCAGATTAAATTATGTGCATATGAACTGCGCGAACAAGCAAAGCCAGTATTAATCTTGAACCGTGCCCATGGCTCTAGCGTTAACCCCCATATTCTCATTCTGCTGCTTGACCTTGACTTTGATAAAATCGCCGTGTTTGGCACGTCAAAACGCGTTGATAGCCTGCGTGATCTTATGACCCGCGCAAACGGCCTAGAGGGTAAAATAGCTAGCTTTCAGTCGGAAAATGATGCACTTGTCTGGCTGCATACTTCCTAAATTACTTTTGTAGCTCAATCGTAGTATGAAACCTTAGTGACGCTGGTTTATGCAGTCTTCCAACAGTATTACTTCTCCACGTGCGATGGAGCGAAGACGTGCCTCGGATGAAACCACCGAGGATAGTGTCTATGTGCTGTTTGCCAAATAGCACTCATGTTTTTTCGTGCGTATTGCAGCATATCCAGACAAGACGCGTAGTTCATCACATAGAAAGTAATGTAGATCGATAACCATAGCAGCCCAACCAGAAGGCATAGTTCGGCGGGCTGATCAGTCTGATGTCCTGTTGCTAGCCACACAAGAGAAAGCATCAATAACGTAGAAACGAAAACTGCCTTACCGCCATTGGTAGCTCTTGCGAGTACTTCAAAAATGGTCAATGTTGCAATCAAAATTGCTGCAAGTATCGGCCAAGCTGTAATTTGATGTGCTGTAGCAAGTACGCTTACGACACTGACAAAGTTCCCGAAGAAATATGCTAGATTCCATATTTGCCAAATGTGGGCCCCAGTGTTTTTTAATGTGAATATCGCCGCGCCATTCATTGGCGTATCGTCCTGCAGCTCACCTTCGAAGCCGGCGTATCGCCAATTTTGATATATATGGGGTTTGGCCAGGATTTTTCGATTTACCGCCAATACTCTTCCTATTGTATCGAAATTTCCGTATGAGGCTGCTTCAAGTAACCACTGCATGGTGGCACCCATTAAGCCGAGGAGTACGAGCGCTATCAAATAGCCGATAAACGGCACCGCACTCACGATGCTTCGATTAGAAGCTGTGACCAAAAATCCTACTGAAAAGCGTAGCGGGTACCCAATAATTGTTAATAGCGTGATGAACATGAAGGATGCGAAGGAATGGGTTGAGGCTCTGCGTTGTATTCGGCGCGTCTGTTCATAGACGAGAGTCAGCGCAGTGACGGCAAGTGCACCTACACCGAAGTAAAGTGCTGACACTGGCCATATCTGACTATGCCAAGGAGAGAAGCAGAGGGCGAGCGCAATGCTAATACGGGCTATAATCGTGGCGATCGAGAGTGACACAGCGTGTTTGCCTGAAGGCAGGCGCCCTCTCGAGCTCGACAATGGGGCTGAAGAGTCCCATATTCTGCCCTGCAGATCGTTCCATTGGTATCGTGCTTGGCAGATTAGGTACTCAAAGGCAACTGCCAAGATGAGACCCTCTCGCCACCACATCCAGTTTGTTAAGGCATTGGCTACGAGCCAGCCTGATAGCGGAATACTAACTTTGAACGCATCACCGGGGCGTGGCAGTATCAGATAGGATAGCAAGCTACGGGGATGTCGCTTACCTTGACTCGAAGCTCGCGGCTCCGCAATGGATAACCTATGATTATTGATTTTCTTGTTCAAGCTTGCTCGATTATATCATCACAATTTTCGTGTCACAATTGCTGCATAACAGTGCTTCTCTGGCTGCCAAATGCCGTGGATGGTATAGTCACATTCGATGGAAGTGCAGCTATTTGATTTCGACTTTACAATATATTCCGGTGATAGTTCGTTAGACTTCTACCTTTACTGTCTGCGCCGTAAACCACAAATTATCCGTTTCTTACCAGAGCAAGCGTGGCACTGGGCAGGTTATATGCTCGGTGTTGAAGGCAGGACGAAAGGAAGAAGCGGCCAGTACAGCTTTCTGCGTGGTATAGACGATGTCGACCGCTCTGTTGCTGGATTTTGGCATAAGAACTGGCATAAGGTTAGGTTCCCGACAATTGACAAACCGCCAACAAAGGCGCGTGTAATTATCTCGGCATCGCCAGAGTTTCTATTGGCATCAATTGCAAAAAGACTGCAAGCCCATCAGATCATTGCGACAAGGATCGATAAACGATCCGGCCAGCTAATAAGCAAAGACTGTTATGGGGTGGAGAAAGTCGCTCGTTTTCGGGCGGAGGTAGGTGACGTGAAAGTACGTGAAGCATATAGCGACAGCTTGAGTGATCTACCGATGTTACAGCTTGCAGATAAGGCGTATATAGTGAAGCACCATAAGGTCCTTCCCTTGAAGCAGTACCTAAGCCTCAGCCCTCTTCGCCGTCTCCTTATTTAATAATCTACGAACCAACAACGAACAGCATTTCATATTGCTACGGTGTTGCTGCCGGTCTGTATAATGGTGACTATGCATAAAAGGTATCCATACCGGATATATGTTGTCGGTGTGCTGGATAGCAATGAGCCGTGACGAATTCTATATAGTTCTTACTTTTGGCAGCGGTTTTCTAATCGGTATCTTAGCAGCTAGTCTTGCGCGTAAGGTCTTAAGATAGCTTGTGGGATGCATGCATGAAATATACTGATGATCCAACGACGCGTCGGGCTATACAGCACACTGTTCACTGCCTCATAGGGTGCGGTACGGGTGAAATCGTAGGTATGCTTATTGCCGCGGCATTCGGCTGGGGACGTATCGGGCGACTTTCGCTGGCAATTATACTGGCCTTTGCGTTCGGATATTATCTGACGTACCGCGGTGTTCGCCGTCACGCACAAACCGCGAAAGAGGCGTTCAAGATTACTGCCGCTACTGATACGGTATCAATCACGACCATGGAGGCGGTGGACAGCGCAATGGAGCTTATTATTCCCAACGCCTTGATGGTGACGCCGCTTATGCCCCGATTTTGGTGGGGGCTTGCTCTCTCCCTATCCATTGCATTTGTCCTTACTGTATTGGTCAACCGTTATATGATCAGTAGCCACCCTCGTCAGCATCATCACTGAAATACGCTAGAATAAGTATGTGTTAATCGACTTTACGCGTCGCCGAATCATGTTGGCGTGGCAAATCTGCTTTTTACTCCTAGGAACTACCTGGCTCTGGGCGCCGTACCTTAATGGTGGGCTCTCTCCTGCTTCGAGCCTAATCAGCGACTACGAAACTGCCATGCAGCCGTACTCTTGGTTGTTTCGTATGGGAGATTTACTGGCTGCAATTATGCTGGCGTTGTATGCGACGACCCAACTTCAGCGTCGCCGAAAGCTACTCGGTCTACTGCTCCTGCTTGCTAGTGTCTGCTTGTTTGCTGACCCTGTTTTGGTAACGTCGTGCCATCAGGTTGGCCATACCTGCCATCAGTACATGTCTACCGATTTTATTCTCCACAATCTTGAAACGATAGTAACCACGCTCGTTTTTCTGGTTCTTGCAATTTACGACGTGCTAAAACGCGGAAAGGTTGCATCAATCAGCTTCAGTGCGATTCAGGTCATATTTATTGCTCTGGTTGTAGTGCAACTTACGGGTAGTGATGTATTTGTATCTATCGCTCAATATATCTATGAAACGACACTGATTATATGGGTGGCGTGGTTCTGCCGCGACCTAATAGCTCCGGCGAACTATCGGACCCCGAAGGAAGAGCGCCGACTTGTTACAAGTGCGGTGGCATTCTGGGCGTTCTTTAACGGTGTTGCCGCAATTGTCATTAGCCTGGCGCATATCAACCTGCTTGGGCATATCCAAGGGGTGTATTTTGCCAGCGACAATGAATGGCTTGCCCAACATGGCATTATTGTTGGCGTTGTTATGCTTTACTTGAGTAGACACTTGGCGCGTGGCGAAAAGCGAGCACGCCAAATATTCTTGTTCCTAAGCGGCATTGAAGCTTTAAAGTATGCAATTATTTCGCCCAGCGCTCCCCTGCTACTCTTTTATGTCCTAACCTTTATTGCTCTGTTTGTACTGCGTGATGATTTTAGCCGCGGCACGATTGTCACCTCATGGCGTCTGCGGCTTCGTGACCAACTATTTTTGATTGCTGGCCTTTTTACGGCGAGTAGTGTGGCCCTGTTGTTGCTCGATAGCACCAGTCGTTTGGGCGTGATTACAGAGCGTGCTATCGATCACTTGCCTACCTATGTGCTGCTTGATGCGCCGTTTCCACGCCACGAGCGAAGTAGTATTCTCTTGGCTCAAAGTATCTCGGTTTTCATTTTCGCCAGCACAATAGCAGTACTCTGGGTGCTTTTTCGTCCATATCGTATACCTCGCGGAGAGCGTGATACACATGCTGCTCGGAAAGCACTGCAGAAATACAGCAACTCAACCGAGGATTATTTTAAACTTTGGCCTGCCGATAAAATGTACTACTGGAATCAGGCTGGTACGGGCTTTGTCGCGTATAAAACAGTTGGTTCACATGTCTTCGTAGTCGCTGACCCGATTGGGCCTCGCCGAGCTGAGCTCGTCACGAACTTCACGTCATGGGTTCGCGAGCATCGCCAGACTGTCTGCTACCTGCCAATATCTGCTAAAAGCCTAACACTATATCAGCAAGCCGAGCTTCGTTGTGCGCAGATCGGCGCGAGTGCCGTGGTGGATATCAAGAAGTTTCTAGATGAGACAGCCAAAAATAAGTGGTGGCGTTGGCGGCTTAATAAATCTGCTAAAAGCGGCTACGTATACCGTATATCGAACGCCCCTCACGCGTCAGCGTTACTGGATGAGCTGAAGGACGTGTCAGATAGATGGCTCGCTGAAAATGGCCGACAAGAACATAGCTTCGCACTAGGATATTTTGATACTAATTATCTGCAGCAGTGCACCATCCACTATCTGGCTGATGGGGGCGGGCGTGTCGTAGCATTTACTAATCAATTACCGGCATTTTGCGACGAAAGCATATTGACTGTCGACTTGTTGCGTTCCATACCAGAATCTGATGCAATGGCGTATCTCTTATATTCCGTTATGCTCGATAATCGAGCGCGTTTTCGAAAATTCGATCTTGGGTTTGTGCCGTTTGCAATTACAGAGAGCTCCCTCGTCTCAATAGCTAGGGTTATGACCGCGAGAAAGTTTTCATCAGCTGGTCTCGAACAGTTCAAGCGCAAGTTTGACCCGGAGTGGGTACCAAACTTCTTAGCCTATGATGGGGATATCGCCGATTTAGCGAGCACTGCAATTGCAATTGAGCAAGTTATGGCATTTGATGGCACATGAGTACAACGGCCAGCCGGCGTTGGAATTATACCCCGCCTTGTTCTTGCTAGAGCTGCTTGATCTCAGACAGTTGCGTGCTAATATTTAAACAAGGGATCGATATGAATAAGCAAATGACTCTCGTAATTTTCGTGTTAGTCATGATGGCGACTGTGGTTGCAACAGATCTGCTATTCTTCAGGGATCGTTTCTGGGAGAGACTACTTTCGAATGTAGGAACCGTGCTTATTTTTATTGCATTCTACTTAAGATTTTTTAAGTAGAAGATGACACATACAAAACTGCTAATCCATCTTATTACTTGCTGACGGCTATCTCGGAATTGCTAGTGCTTTGCAGTTTGGATCTGAGTATGCTATTATAGAACTAAGTTGTTTTTTAATGATCCGGGTCTAGCTCGTTATTACTCGATTCATTGGCAACAATCGTAAGTAATAACTAGTAAACAAAGGACCATAAATGTCTTATCTTTATCGAGGTATTGGGCGACCTCAAGCGGCGCGGCATAAGCGTGCTGCACACACTCAAGCTAAACGGGGCGGCAAGGATTATATTAATCCGACTCGGTTTGTAAAATCGGCTAGCTTTCAACAAGCTGAGGCATACGTACCGCTTCATACCTTTTCAGACTTCAAAGTCAACACAATTTTGCAGACGAATATCCAAACGAAGGGTTTTACAACACCATCACCGATTCAGGATCAGGCGATCCCAGAAGGCCTGGCTGGCCGCGATATCATTGGCATTGCTAATACAGGCACGGGTAAAACACTTGCTTTTGCGGTGCCTGTCTTGCAGTCGTTGATGGCTGATCGTTCGGCACATGTGCTCATTCTTGCTCCTACTCGTGAGCTAGCCAGCCAAATTGAAGAGGAGTGTAAGTCACTCGCTAAAGGGAGCGGACTATATGGCGCACTGCTAATCGGTGGATCGTCAATGGGCACTCAGCTCAGAGACCTCCGGGCTCGCCCCTCGATCGTTATTGGAACGCCAGGACGTGTCAAAGACCATATGCAGCGTGGCAGCCTCGACCTTTCGCGCTTCTCCATGCTTGTGTTGGATGAAGTAGACCGCATGCTTGATATGGGATTCGTTGGTGACATACGCTCCATCGTTGGCACCATGCCTGCTTCGCGCCAGTCCTTCTTCTTTACTGCTACGATCGATGCAAAGGTCAACAGTCTGATTCGCGACTTTTCGCGAGATCCGGTGACTATCTCCGTTAAAACAGGCGAAACGGCCGATATGGTTGAGCAAACAGTTATATCGTACACCGATAAAGCTGATCGGCTAAATCGTCTACATGATTTGCTGCTTAAGGCTCCAAAAACGCTCATCTTTGATGATATGCAGCATAGCGTAGAGCGACTTAGCAAAGAACTGCAAGCTCGTGGCTTTCAGGCGGATGCCATACATGGTGGTAAGACACAGGGCCAGCGACAGCGTGCACTGAATAAGTTCAAAGCCAACGAGACAATGATTCTTGTGGCAACGGATGTGGCCGCACGCGGTATTGATGTCAGCGACATAACGCACGTCATTAACTTTTCGACGCCCAAGACCTACGATGATTATGTGCACCGTATTGGTCGCACAGGCCGTGCTGGCAAACAAGGCTTTGCTGTTACTTTTATTGAATCTTAGCTAGTCGACGTTTGCTGGACTATCCCAATTTAGAGTGCATCTTAAGTAAAAGATTTTGAGTTGCTTACTGCTCTCATTCGCTAAAGCTGTTTACGCTTTGGTTCTGTACCGCAGGAGAACATTTCCATTAGCGAAACTGCGAGAATCTGTGAAGCTAAATGTGCGGTTGCTTTCTATGCCGGCAAACAGAGGATTACCCCTACCTAATACAACCGGGTTGATCATAATGCGTATCTCGTCTATAAGGCCAGCTTGCAACAAAGAAACCGATAAATTTGAGCTTCCCAAAACTGCCATAGACTTGCCTGGCTGTTGCTTGATATCTTTTAGCTTCCGTATGTCTGTATAAGCAGTTATGGGCCCCCAAGTAGGTGTAAACGGTGTACGAGAGAACACAATCTTGTCGAGTGAATTCATGCGGCTAGCAGTGTCAGGAGCTGCCTCCACTCCTTCGGGAGTTGCCCAGAAGTTGGCCATAAGATCGTATGTAGTGTGGCCAAACACAAGGGTGTCTGTTTCGTCGAGTTGAGCGTTAGCAAACCTATCGAACTCTGCGTCTACATTGTGCCAAGAAATGTCATGATTCTCGCCCTCAAAATAGCCATTGAGGGTAATCATCATGAATAGAAACATTTGTCGCATACAAACATGATAGCAAACGGTTCGTTAGATGTTTACCCGCACTGACCTTGCTATGGCCGTAATTTAGGACCCCGTAGCTTGGAGACGTGTCTACTTCTTTACGTTTTCTGAACTTATTACTATGCCTAAACTGCTGGTGGTTACTCTTTGTAGCCGCTGATATTACGAAAGGGCTCCATTTGCATGGAGCCCTTTTGGCCTAAGGTTAAGACGCTAAGCCTTAGTTCCGTCTAATACCGGTGTCCGCCACCATAGCCACCGCCACGATTGCCGCCACCGAATGATGAGCGGTTCTCTTGAGGACGAGCCTGGTTGACCATGATAGTGCGCCCATCAAGTTCTTTGCCGTTCAACGCCGCAATTGCAGCTTGGCCTTCTTTGACGTCATCCATTTCGACGAAGCCGAAGCCCTTAGACTGGCCGCTATCGCGGTCCTTGATGACAGTTGCGCTAACTACTTTACCTTGTGACTCAAAGAGTTCTTTGAGCTTGTCGTCGGTGACGCTGTAGGCGAGGCTTCCTACGTATAACTTCATTGCCATAGAGACAATAACCTTTCTATTAACTAATATCGCCTGCGGCACATTGTTCCGGCCGAGTAATATTAGTTTTAGCTAGATATGACAACGGAAAGAGTATGTAACTACTTGCTTACCTATAAGCATAGCACAGTTTACCCACCCTTGCCAGAGAGAGTGATTAGGTGATCTACCGTAACGAGCGCATACTGATTACATAGGTAAGGGGGCTAGTATGTACAGTTTTGCCATCGGCGTGTCGGCGAATGACTGCCAGGTCTATACTAAGATTATTAATTCTGCCGCTGGGCGCTGTTTCAGCCGGCAACCCCATCTAGTGAGTTTGGCAAAAGGTGTCGTAGAGTCTCTTGAGCTAACCGAGCCGACGCTGCAGGTGACGCATGACCTAGGTCGGACGATCGGCAACACGAATATCGTGGCGACTAGGGATAAGGATGTAATATTTTACGCCCAGCGATTAAAGCAGAGCGGCGTCTTACGTTTTGTAAAGAACCGATCCATGGAACCTAGTAGCGAGCTGAGTATCATTTTACGTAAGGACAGCGATGGCAATTACGAGTTAACGGATATCTGGATTGGTCCTGCTTGCCCAGCCTTTCCTGGTTCAGCTGATGAGAGCGAAGATAGTAAGATGTATTGGCAAACGCATGCTCTGACGGCCGATTCTGAATCAATTAGTTCGCAATCCGTCACCAGTGTTTGCCCGTACTAGTAAACTGGCTTGACCAAAAACTGCTTATGGCTCACGTTAGTACAAACTCTTCGAAATCTCGAGAATTAGATGCGTGTATATCCACGGATCTTTCACGCCTGTTAGAGAGCGGTATTTCTTAATGTTTTCTCAACTTTTGCAGATGCCCTAAGTACTGGTGGCACATGGCTATTAGGTGATTAGCCATACGAATACCGTATCTTTAGGTTGCACGTACCCAATTATTATCAGTGTTTTGTATGCCTGAGAAAGCGGCGTGTTAGCTCTAGCCATCTTTTATTTTCAATAGTTGAGTCGGCAAAAAGATTGTCGGGATCGTTCTGATCTGTACTCCTCCTTTC
>JANWHZ010000009.1 GCA_025450135.1 Candidatus Saccharimonadales bacterium | reverse complement strand
CGCCGATGCTTAACCTATCCCAAGCCAAACGAGTCGTCCGTGCTCGCTTAATTATGCAAGGACAGTCTGACCTGACTGCTCGTGATGTTCGTCTCGCCCGTGAGTATATTCATGACTGGTGGCGTCACGCGACACGTTTCCACCCTCACAATGACGCGAGTTTGCTCGGCTTGCCAAAGCCATATATTATCCCCAGCTACGATCCGGCCGCCAGCTTTGACTATGACGAATTGTATTACTGGGACAGCTACTTCATTTGCCAAGGGTTGCTCGACGACGAGCATAAGGAGCTCGTTGAAGGTATACTGCAAGATTTACTGACGCTACTAAAGCGGTACAAAGTTATCCCGAACGCCTCGCGAACGTACCTCATGGGCCGGTCGCAGCCACCGTTTCTGACGAGCTTTATTCTCGACGTATATGATCGCTACAAGCCAAGTAAGGCATGGCTGGACCAAGCTATGACCCTTGCCCAGCAAGAATATATGACCGTCTGGATGGGGTCGAAGAAGCCGAATGACCGTCAAGTCTACCGTGGCTTAAGCCGTTACTATGACATTAATATGCTGCATGACCTGGCTGAAGCCGAAAGCGGTTGGGACATGACGCCACGTTTCAACCGCCACGCGCTGAATTATGTGCCTATTGATCTCAACGCGCTGCTGTATAAATATGAAACAGACTTTGCGCGGACGGGACGAATCCTCGGTGACGAGCAGTCGGCAGTGAAATGGTACGGTCGGGCCCAAGAACGGGCTCGGGTTGCGAATGACCTCATGTGGGATCGTGCGCGTGGGTTGTACTATGATTATGATTACGTTCGTAAGCGCCGCAGCCACGTTAATAGTCTGGCAGCTTATTTCCCAATGTGGGCAGGTATGGTAGACGATCAGCAGGCAGCACTGCTCGTTAAGTCGCTGCACTACTTCGAGCATAAAGGCGGATTAGCCACGACCGATGCGCTTCATATTCGCGAGGCGATGCTCGACCACATGCCGACGCAGTGGGCATACCCGAATGGCTGGGCTAACTTGCATTTTATTGTTGTGCAAGCACTGGAGCGATATGGGTATCACGCCGAAGCTAAGCGTATTGCAATGAAGTGGCTTCGTACAAATCTAGCCTGGTTTAACGTGTATGGCGAATTTCTCGAAAAGTACAACGTTGTGAGCCCGTCTAAACTTCCGGTGCAAGGGGTCTACCCAACGCAAAAAGGTTTTGGCTGGACCAATGCCATTTTCGAGCGCTTTTGCCGCGACTATATCGACACGGCGCAGAAACCTTAACGAACTTCCTCGAAATATTCACTTACGCGCATCGAATACATAAACCATAACGGCGCGTGTAACGGTACGCTTTCGCGGAATGAACGACGCTGGCTGGTGTGGGCGTAGATGCTGTGTACTTTGGCTATAACCCCGAGTGGTCCAACAGACACGCGCAGATTCGGCTTGGCTCGTTTGTTTGCAAACTGCCGGTCTTTTGCCATGTGTGTGGGCAGGTTCGTCAGCTTAAGTTGGCGTGGTGGCACGGCACTGTACCAAAGTGTGGCGGCCGAGTGTGTCTGCTTCAGACATTGTGCGACTTCTTCAGCGCAGGTAATATGATCCTCGTGGCCATATAAGCCGGCTAAGTCGTACGTAATAACAAGGTCAGGTTTGGCTTCGCGGAGTGCAGCAATGATGCAGGTCCGTGCTTCCGCACGATGGGCTGCCACCTGCCCGTCGCCTAAATCTTCCTGTATGAGCGTGTCGATGCCGAGTATGTCACGGACCCGCCGCATTTCGGCGCTGCGCGTAGCTTTCAATGAAAAATCAAAGTGCGCATCCGGCGTACCGCACTCGCCTTTTGTCAAGATCTGCAGCGTTACATGCCGGCGTAGGCGGTGTAATTTCCAAAGGGTACCAGCGATGTTTGTCTCGTCGTCGGGGTGTGGAAAGATCACGAGTACACGTTTGAATTGTTTTAGATGGGCAGGTTTCAGCGTGAAGTCGTTGGCGTACCGCATTCCCACTGTCCAGATAGCCAGCATGGTAACAAGCAGAATAGTCAGAAGAATAACGAGTGGCACAGTCTGTATTATACAGTCCGCTGGTAACAGAGTGGTGATATAATACCACCGAAGGAACGGGCAATTAGCTCAGTTGGCCAGAGCGCGGCGTTCACATCGCCGAGGTCGCAGGTTCGAGCCCTGCATTGCCCACCAATGAAATAGCCCCAAGGCTTGGGGCTATTTCATTTCGCAGTAGTACTATGAGGCCTAGACGGAAGGTCACCAGCGCCGTTTGCGCTTCAGGTTTTATTCATTCGAGACAAAATGAGCCGTACGGTTCTGGGGGTGCGGCTGGTAATGTCTTTGCCAAATTGCTTTTCCAGCCACGCCATATAGTCAGGCGTTTTACTATGTGTCAGGTCCACTAATCCGTACAAAGTAGAGTCTCTGTAGCCCAAGAGGGTATACGACTTACCTGCCGGGGTGTAGGGTAGGGCGAATGGGAGGTGAGGCCGCCGCTTGAAGAATGTGATTAAGAGATACATGCCTTTGTTGTGATTGACCTCAAGATCGTGGAATGGATCTTGGTCAATGAGGTCCTGTAAGTCTTGCTGGCTCCTGATAATGACGCTTCTAGTGAAGCCCAACCGCTGCGGCAGTGCTGTTTCTACGCGCGCCGCCAAGACATCTTTGTCACGCTCGGGGGTAGCGAATAGTATGTTTCCGCTTGCCAACACTACCTGCACTTTAGTAAAGCCGAGCTCCTCGAACACAGCTTTAAATTTTGGGCCACTCATATTTGGGTTGCCGGGTCCAATCCCTCGCAGCATAGCCACGTACGTGTTCATACATGCAATATACCAAATAAGGGCAGTGACCTTTGCTATAGTTAAACTATGGCTACCGCGAAAGATTGTCCATTCTGTACTCCCAAAGAGCGCATTCTGAAAGAAAACGATCTAGCACAGGTGACACTCAGTAACCCGCGTAAGGTACCTGGCCACTTTCTCGTTATGCCAAAGCGGCATATCGAAAAGCCATGGGAAATGACCCACGAGGAAATCGTTGCCGTTTTTGAACTTATCTTCTTTGTTGAGCAACGCATTATCGGTACGCTGGGCGAGGGCGCTGACATCAAGCAAAACTATCGCCCGTTTTTGCCGCAGAGTCGGTTAAAGGCCGACCACGTGGTTTTCCATGTGTATCCCAGGTCGCTGCAGGACTACTTGTATAAAGTGGCAGAAATCTATGAAACCGACCTATTTGCCGACCTTGACGATGTCGAGCGGAATGAAGTCGCCAAGCTATTGAAATAGTATGGCCAAGCAGAGCGCAGGCATTTTACTGTATCGAAAAATCGGTTCTGCATGTGAGGTGTTGCTCGTGCATCCCGGCGGGCCCTTCTGGGTCAAGAAAGACGCTGGTGTATGGTCAATCCCGAAAGGTGAATTTAGCGCGGAGGAAGAACCGCTGTCTGCCGCCAAACGTGAGTTGGCCGAGGAGCTGGGCCATCATGTGCCAAAGGGTACGTTGACGTCGTTAGGAGAAGCGAAACAACCGGGCGGCAAGATGGTCTGTATCTGGGCGCTCGAAGCCGACATGGATGCCAATCGAATCAAAAGCAATACACTGACGATTGAATGGCCGCCGAGGTCGGGTAAGAAGCTCGAAATTCCCGAAGTCGATCGGGCCGGCTGGTTTAGCTTGCGCGATGCGACGATCAAATTACTGCCGGGCCAATTACCGTTCCTAGACCGACTTGCGGAGCAGGTTGGTGTGAGTATTGAGCCAGACGAATCGGGTCAGGCCAGTCTCTTTTAGTTCGTCAACAGAGGTGGTATACTATCTCCAACAATGACACGCACTTACTTCTCGGTTATGATGCGCATGATGCCCACCCGGGCATAATTTCTCTTTGCTTTATTTCTTATTTCGTAAACAGGTAGACTAATCATATGAGCAAATTTTACGTAACCACTTCTATACCGTATGTCAACGCTGAGCCGCACATCGGTTTCGCCATGGAGCTCATCCAAGCCGACGTGCTGGCGCGCTACGCTCGGGCGCAAGGTAAACTGACACTTTTTAGCACTGGCACCGATGAGCACGGGGGCAAAATTGCCGAGAAGGCCAAAGAAAAAGGTATGACGCCCCAAGCATTTACCGATCATATCAGCGAACGGTTCAAAGAGCTGACTGAGCTGCTTAACATCAGCAACGACCGCTTCATCCGGACGACCGACAAGGCTCACGAACAGCGCGCGCAACTCGCGTGGCAAGCGCTGGCGAAAGACATCTACAAAGGCAAATACACCGGTTGGTATTGCACGGGTGACGAAGCATTTTTCACCGAAACTGAAGTCAAGGCTAACAAGGGAATTTGTCCGAACCATAACCGTCCGTACGAACGCGTCGAGGAGGAAAACTACTTCTTCAAACTCAGCGCCTATACCGACAAAGTACGCGCGGCGATTGAATCAAATGAGCTTGTCATCGTGCCCGAACGGCGGCGCAACGAAATATTGTCGCTGCTGAAAGAGGGGCTGGAAGATATCAGCGTGTCGCGGCCAAAAGAGAAAATTAACTGGGGCATTCCCGTGCCTGGCGACAAAACGCAAGTCATGTATGTCTGGGTTGAGGCGCTCCTGAACTACGTTACCGTGCTCGGCTATCCCGAACACGAAGATTTCAAGCAATTCTGGCCGGCCGACATACAAATCATTGGCAAAGATATCATTCGTTTCCATGCGGCTATCTGGCCGGCAATGCTACTTAGTATGGATTTAGCGCTACCAAAACAACTCTACGTCCACGGCTTTGTGAATGTCGAAGGCAAGAAAATGAGCAAGACGCTCGGCAACGTGGTGGCGCCTAAAGATGTGGTTGGCAGGTATGGCGTAGACGCCTTCCGTTACTTTTTCTTACGTCACGTACCGTCGTACGACGATGGCGACTTTAGTTGGGAAATGTTTGAAACGGCGTATAACAATGAGTTAGCCAACGAACTGGGCAACGCAGTCCAGCGTACGGTGGCAATGATCCAGAAGTACCAACATGGCCTCATCGGCAACATCCCGCCGTTCGAGCATGATATGGCCCAGTACCAAACGGCGCTCGAGGCGTGTCGATTTGACCGAGCGCTCGACGAGGTCTGGATCCAAGTACGCGGGCTCAACCAATACATCGACGAAGAAAAGCCGTGGGTAGTGGCCAAGAGCGGCGACGAAACCCATTTGCGCGAAGTGCTGGCTTACCAAGCAAGTTGTTTGCTTGAAATCGCTGAGCTACTGGCACCGTTCTTACCGGAAACGGCTGAGAAGATTCGCGGAGTGTTTGCCGATGGTACTATCCATCCACTGAAGGGAACATTATTCCCAAAGCATGAAACCGAACCAGGCGACATACAGTAGGTAGCCTATGGAGCTCGTCGACACCCATTGCCATATTCAATCGGTTGGGGCGCTACACGGCGAAGTGTTTACTCGAGCGCTCTGGGAAAAAGCTGGTGACCGCGACCCAGCTGCGGTGATCGACCGGGCACTCGACGCGGGGGTAACTCGCCTGATCTGTGTGGGCTGCAATCTTGAGGATAGTGATCTTGCGGTTGAGTTTGTGCGCGAGCGTCCGCAGTGCTGGGCCAGCGTCGGCATGCATCCTCACGAAGCAGACGAGTATGCTGCAGATGAATCGGCTCGTGACAGATTTGCAAAACTACTCTCCAGGCCAAAAGTAGTAGCGGTAGGTGAATGTGGGCTTGACTATTTTTACGAGCATTCAGATAAAAAGTCGCAACGCCGTGTGCTCGAATTTCAGCTTGTATTGGCTAGCAGGTACGACCTGCCAGTCATCTTCCACGTACGTGATGCATTTGACGACTTCTGGCCAATTTTTGAGCGATTCAGTTCACCTGCAAGACCAATCAGAGGTGTGCTGCACAGCTTTACTGATTCATCAGCCAACCTCGAGAAAGGACTTCGCCACGGCTTGTACATAGGCGTCAACGGTATCACGACGTTTACCAAAAAGCCTGACCAGCAAGCCGTATACCGTCAGATCCCACTTGACGCATTACTCCTCGAAACAGATGCGCCCTTCTTGACGCCGGCTCCTTACAGGGGTAAAATATGTGAGCCTTATCATGTACTGACAACTCTGGAGTTTTTGGCGGGGCAGCGAGGAGAACTGGTGGAAACAATTGCTGCTGTCACGACCGAAAACGCACGACAGTTGTTCGGGATATAGCGAGTAAATATGTCAAACGGTGATTATAAAATTCATGCAGGATATGAGAGAGAGGGACGACCCGATCCGCATGTTCAGCAAGCAGCATCTGCGCAGCGCAGCGTGCTAGATAGATCTGGCCCGAATCTTAAATTTGCCGTGCTCCAAGGTAATCTGGGTGGTGATGCTTCACTATTAGGTTCACCTGTAGCCATGGCGCCACAAGACATGATGCCAGAGCAAGCACAGCCCGAGGTTCAAGCAGCATCTGCGCCACCTGATCCTACTTTGAGCCCAGATGTTGTGGCTGCTCGTGCACGTGTAGCAGCGGCGATAGTTGCACAGCAGGCTGGCCAAACCGGTGTGATGGAGCAGCAGCTATGATCCGCAACATTTTTCGCCACGCGCGCATGCGCAAACAAGACCAACGCCGGGCCAATGTACACCGGTCGTTGCTGCATTACCAGGCACGATTGGGTGGCGAGCTCTTTGGCCCAATTCCTGAGGGTGGTCGCCGCGAATTTTTCTGCCTCGATGAACGCACGTGGGTCTGGCACGAAGAGTGGACTGATCAAGCAGGCAAACGCCAAGTAATGACCACCCGCTATGATGTTCGTCCGCAAGGAGTTGTGAAGTCGCAAGGGGTGAATGCCTACCAAGCGCTAAGTACACAGGAAGCAGTCAACTTGTATCGAGCAGTTGAACTTTACGAACAACGCGTCGGTAGCGAACTGCGCCGTTTGGCGCAAGGCGCATAACCCGCCTCTTATACTACTATTGGTATGACCAAGCCGATCTATTTAGATTATGCTGCCGCAACACCCCTGGACGAACGAGTGCTCGCGGCAATGCAGCCGTATTTTTCAGATGCATTCTATAATCCAGCCGCAACATATGTATCCGCACAAAACGTTCGAAAAGCAGTCGAGACGGCTCGCTCTCAGGTAGCAGCGCTGCTCGGCGCGCGTCCAGCTGAAGTCCACTTCCTGCCTGGTGCGACGGCTGCCGATCGATTCGCGCTAGAATATATTCTCGCCCGCCATCCAGACAAAAGACTGCTGGCTAGTGCAGTAGAACACCCATCGGTACGGCGTGTCGTGCAGGGACATGGCGGCAGTGAGGTGCCTGTTAAATCGGATGGCATTGTAGACTTGCGGGCACTCCAAAAGCAAATCAACGACGATGTCGTACTCGTCAGTATTATGTATGCCAACAACGAAGTGGGTGCTATTCAGCCACTTGCAGATATTGGCCGTTTGCTGACCCAGGTTCGCGAACAGCGCCGTCAAGCCGGTAACCCGTTACCGCTGTATTTTCATACCGACGCCACACAGGCCGCTAATTATCTCGACCTGCATGTCTCGCGCCTAGGTGTGGACTTCATGGTTTTGAACGGTGGTAAGGTGTACGGGCCAAAGCAGATGGCGGTATTGTTTGCGAATGGAAGTCTTGACCTGCACGTGCATACCGGTACCGAAAATGTACCTGGCATTGTTGGCTGCGCCAGGGCGCTCGAGCTGGTCCAACACGACCGCCATACAGAATCGCGCAGATTGCAGATACTCCAAAAGTTATTCTTCCACCTGCTTGCTGAAAAAATCCCGAATGTTACCGTGAACGGTTCGATCAAGCATCGGCTGCCCAGCAATGTCCACATCACTATGCCGGGGCAAGATAACGAACGGCTACTTATGGCGCTTGATGAGGCTGGTATTATGGCTGCTGCCGGTTCGGCCTGCCAGGCAAGCAGCGAAGAGCCGTCGCACGTGCTCACTGCCATGGGAGTATCAGATGGTGCCGCGCAGGCAAGCCTGCGGTTTACGATGGGCCGCGGGACAACAGAAGCAGATATCCGCCGCGCCGTGGACGTGCTGGCCGGACTCGTTGCCTCCCATTCTGCTTAAGTCTATACTGTCTCTAAGATGTCCCACAGTTTGCGGATACGTATCACCGTGGTAGCTGCTTTATTAGTTGCCTGTTTTGCAGTGGCGCCGGCCTTGGCTGCGAGTAGCTCTGATCAAGGGCTCGTGCGGAGCTACGGTACGAACGTAAATGTACAGCTCGGGATGCTCGTGGAGCTGGACGCGAAGGACCCGAATAAAGTCGATCCACTCTCGGCGGGAGACATAAACAATATGTTTGGGGTAGCGATATCGCCAAGTGATGCGCCGATCACCGTCTCCGGTGCCACCGGTACGCAAGTCTACGTAGCAACATCTGGCCAATATAACGTCTTGGTCAGCAATCAGAACGGCATTATTAAGGCTGGAGATTACATCTCAATTTCAGCGCTCAACGGCATCGGCATGAAAGCGGATGACAACCAACCAACCATTTTAGGTCGTGCGGATGCTGATCTTACCACCAATAACATTATTGAAAGTAGCGTGAAAGTGCGAACAGATAGTGGCAACCAAGTAGTTGCAATAGGCAGCGTGCCGGTAACTATTGCCATTGCCGGCAACCCCAGCGCCGGACACGGTACGGGTAATCTGCCTGGTTTTTTGCAAATCGCAAGCAGCAACATCGCTGCCAGACCAGTACCGGCTCCGCGGGTGTACGCCGGGCTGGCCGTATTGCTGCTCAGTGCATTCATAGCAGGTGTCATCTTGTACAGTGGTGTCCGGGGCAGCCTGATGTCGATCGGGCGTAATCCGCTTGCGCGCCATGCTATCTTGGGCGGGTTATCCGAAACAGTGCTCGCTGGGGTAGCGATTTTCATCATGGGGTTATTTGCGGTATATTTATTATTGAAATTGTAGGCATAAGCGGGGTGGCATGACGATCTGGTGGCTCGGCTGCATTTTAGGGTTACTAGGCGCTGGCGGCATAGCGTTTATTTGGCTGGCCGTTCGTTTAGCGCAACTTGAGGCTGGCAGCGTGCGCAAGGATGCGCCACAAGATATGGCCCAGGCGGCTGAAGACGACGTGGAGCATATCTTTAATGCTGAGTTTCGCGAAGAGCTACGAAATCGCGGACGCTTGCACTTCGAAAAAATTATCGGTGAAAACGCTATGTTCTTGCAGCAGGACCTTCGACTGACCACATCGCAGCTTAACGAGTACATGAAGGCTGAGATCACACGGAAGCTGCAGGAAGAGTTTGACAAGTACGAGCAGTCGATTATGGATGCCAAGCAGTTTGCTATCGACTCTATCGCAAAGACCAATCAGGCGATCGAGGACCAGCGTGCCGAGCTAAGCCAACAGGTCCAACAGCAGATTGAGGCCGAAAAGAGCCAACTTATCGAGCACTTCAAGAAAAATACTGCAGACATCATCAACCATTACGTCATGCTAGCTATCGGTAATCAGATTGACCTGAGCGACCAGCTGGAATATATCATAGCCGAATTGGAAGCCAATAAGCAGGCTATCATGGAGGATATTAATCGTGGAGCATGAGCAGGAGGACGGGCAAACCAAGTTTGTCTTGCCGACGCTGATGTCGTCGCCAAGCGATGTATCGCATGTGCACCGCGAATTACAGGCGCTCGACAATTATTTGGAATCACAACGCTTGCGCGAGCCGGGTGCACCTATGGACCGTCTTCCGAAACTCAGCAGGCTCTTAAATGAGCTAGTTGAGTCAAATCACCTCAATCTATTGCATCGGACGGTTCGGCAGGAGCTCGAGCAGTATCTTGATAAAGTGCGCACGCAGTCGCCGGTCATTCATG
>JANWHZ010000008.1 GCA_025450135.1 Candidatus Saccharimonadales bacterium | reverse complement strand
TCTCATTCGCTAAGACAGACCTTGTAGGTTATGTTTGTTAATTTTTGTCTCACTAATAAGCGGCTCTCGCATCCGCTTCTGTGTACGAAAGCAAGTGTACCAAACCGCTAGCGCTTGTCAAGCAGTGCGTTCTTGATCTTGAGTATGATCTGTACGCATTGACCAGCTACGACGTTGGCGTTGGAGCATCTACTGCCAGTGTATATAATACGTACTGCCGTTATTATCACCGTAACCTGCTGGAATTTTATTATCTACCGGAGGATATTCGGCGAGACTCAAGAAAGTAATGATTGACCGCCTCCAACACATATTCCCTCTGAGATTAGTTACGTTTATTGAGTCGCGACGTTTTGCTGTGTATTTTGCTTGGTTGGCTGTCATAGTGCTGGCTGGCACTACCGTGTGCTGGACAATTCTTGGCGCCCGCGTGCAACAGAGCAATGCCGACCAGTTAATCAATGCCCTGCTTTTCAAAGACCGGCACACGCTTGCCGGTGCTTCGTTTCCGGGGCAGCACACCTTTCTCCTAAAGTGGCCGCTATTTTATCTCATTAAGTTGCTTGGGTTCGCCACGTGGTCTTTTGTCGCGGTCACCGTTGGTGTTGTGCTGGCAACCGTACTTGCACTGGCCTACCTTGCATGGAGACTTATACGTGAACCGCTGCTGTTCGGCGTCTTCTGTCTGGCCCTCGCGTCTATTCTTCTGCTAATCCCCACTCAGCCCTATCCGGGAGCGCTATTGCCCGTCAATATGGCAATGCTTACGACTCGCAACATTGAATATGTCGTATATATCCTAAGTCTATTTTGCTTCGTTTCCGCGAAACGTATGAAGCAGTGGCGCTTTGTTATTGGCGTTTTGTTGGCGGCGGCCCTTGTTGCGAGCGATAATCTATTCCTCATTTTAAGTGTCGGCTCGTCACTTTTAAGCCTGGTTGCCTATGCGTTCTTCAAACGCTGGACACGCGTCAGCGAATCAGTACGATGGTTTGCGGGTGCCGTACTCGCTGCCGTACTCGCCAATATAGTAATCCAGCTTATTAACCTAAGCCACTTGACGCACATAGTCTCCACCAGCGCTGCCGGGCCATATAATCTCATAAGTAGCCCACATAGTTTTATACTTGGAGTCGTTTATGGCATTGCCGGGCTATTCACCAATTTTGGAGCAAATCCGGCATATGCGGCCGTAACACTAAGCGGTGCACCCCGCCAGTTCTTTATACATATGCTCGGATTTGGCGGTCCTGGATACATCATAAATACATTATTGATGCTTGGCGGTCTCTACGCTTGTATCGTAGTAGTGCGCTCCAGCCTGGCAAAAACATCCAAGCTTCCGAACACGATACCCTACCGGCTGGCAGCAGCACTAGTGTGGGGGGCGCTCATCGCGGCGGCGGCATTTGTTAGTACAGATCACTACTATGTAGTTGATGCACGATATTTGACACTCGTATTTTTTGCTGCGGTGATTGCTGGGATCGTAGTAGTGCATCAGCTGCGGTTGTCCGCGATGTTACTAACGTTCGCCGGAAGTGCGCTACTGCTTGCCATTGCATCTAGCATACCTGCTATGGTGCAGTCGAATGCAGTTGACGCACAGGCGACCAATGTCATCAACAACCGGGACAAGACAGTTGTTGATGTGCTTAGCGTGCATCCAGCATTGCTCATAGGCGATTATTGGCGCGTTGTTCCTATTAGTGAATTATCCGCTGGCAGACTACCTGTAGTACCGCTCGCGAGCTGCTCTGAGCCTAGCCAAATTCAGACCAGTAGCAGCTGGCAGCCCGACTTACGAGATACTCGCTTCGTATATTTACTATCTTACGACGTTAATCTAACCAACTACCCCCACTGCAACCTATCACAAGTGCTTGCTGCCTATGGTAAGCCGAATAACACCGTTGTCGTGGCCGGCACTATCAGGATGCCGAAGGAGCTGCTCTTGTTCTACGACCACGGTACAAGCAATAGTGCACCGCTCGCGGAATCAACGACCAACAATACTTCAACGGTTTCTCCAACACCACTGAGCAGCGCGCCGAATACTTCTTGTGCCGTACCAACTGTTATAACCTTCGTTGCCCACGAGGATGACGACATATTATTTATGAACCCTGACATCTATCACGCCATCAAGGCGGGTTATTGTATCCGAACGGTGTTCGTAACAGCTGGGGATGCGGGTGCAAATCAGTATTACTGGCTGTCACGCGAACATGGCGCCGAGGCAGCCTACTCGTTGATGGCTGGAGCATCGGACGTATGGGAAAATCGCACAATACAGCTTGCGGATAACGAATACACGACGTTCGCAAACCCACGCGGTAACAGCACGATTACCTTGGTTTTTCTGCATTTGCCTGATGGCAACCTAACTGGCGGTGGTTTCAAGGCATCACATTTCGAAAGTCTGGCTAAGCTATACGCGAATAAGCTGCAGGTCATTCATGCCGTTGACGGGCAATCGACATATACAAAAGCCCAACTTGTCACCGCATTGATGAACCTTATGAGTATATTCTCGCCAACCGAGATTCACACGCAGAGTGCATGGGTGGGCACTATCTACCATGACCACAACGATCACAATACGGTTGGAGCGCTTACGAAGCTAGCGTATGCCCAGTACGAGCAACAACAGTTCGATAATCAAGTTGTTATACCTATTAAGTATTATGTTGGGTATCCTGTGCATACTCTACCGCCGAACGTTAGCAATGCTGATTTACAAACCAAGGCTGCCATATACTTTGCTTATTCTAAGTTTGACGGATCAGTTTGCCATTCCAACGTGGAATGTCGAACCGCTTCTACGCTCGGGCTATATTTACAGCGGCAGTACCAATACGCCTACTAGAGACATACCGTTTTAACTTGAGTAGTATTACGTATGACATCTTTTGGCGGCTGGATATACCGCTTATGCAAGTTTTGTTATACTAAACGCAAGTACAAAGAGCTGAAAAAATAAACACATATGACATCCGATGGCATCTTTCTGCAGCTAAGCATCGTTATCGTGATCGGCGCTGCCGTGTCAATCGTGATGCGCCTGCTCCGTCAGCCGCTCATTTTGGGTTACATCTTGACTGGTGTCCTCGTCGGTCCGGCAGTACTGAATCTGCTCCAGCTTGATACGTTTGACGCATTTGCCAACATTGGCATTACGCTCTTGCTATTTATCATCGGGCTGGGTATGAACATATCGGTCATCAAGCGGCTCGGTAATACGGTGTTCGTGGCCATGGCCGCCGAGTTGGTCATCGTTGGCTCGCTTGGGTTTATGGTCAGCAGCCTGATTGGCCTGTCACGCACCGAATCGTTCATTGTCGGACTCTGTTTATTCTTCAGCAGCACGATCATCATCGTGAAGACGCTGACCGACAAGAAGGAGCAAAACCGCCTGCACGGCCAGATTGCCATCGGCATTATTTTGCTCGATGACATCGTTGCAACTGTGGCACTGCTCTTCTTAGCAGCCGGTCGCGGTGGCCATGCGGTCGGGTTGCACCAGCTGAGCATATTAGGGATCGAAGGCGGTTTGCTGGCGGCCTTTCTCATTATTATGAGTACCATACTACTGCCTCGTATTACCCGCTTTGTGGCTTCAAGTCAGGAAATGTTGTTCCTATTTGCTATCGGCTGGGGCTTCGGGGTAGCGAGCTTATTCGAACTGGCCGGATTCTCCATCGAGATCGGTGCATTGTTCGCTGGTGTCGCGCTGGCCGATTTGCCCTATGCCCAAGAGATCGAAGCTCGCCTAAAACCACTGCGCGACTTCTTCGTCGTGCTGTTCTTTATCGTCCTCGGCAAAAGCCTGACAGTCAGCGGCTTGTCGAGCGCCCTCGTTCCTGCGCTATTGTTATCCGCGGTAGTCATTATCGCCAAACCGGTCAGTATCATTTCGTCACTCGGCATCATGGGCTACTCAAAACGGGTTAGCTTCATGGCTGGCATCCAGCTGTCGCAGATCAGTGAGTTCTCAATCGTATTGGCGGTACTGGCTGCTAGTACTGGAGTAGCTGGACAACGCATCGGCCCCATCATTACACTCGTCGCGATCATCACCATCGCCTGTTCATCATATTTGAGTCACTACGACAGCCTGCTATTCAAGCTGTTCGGCCGCTGGCATATTCCGCTGTTCGAGCGTGCGAATGCGCGTAAAGATAGACAACGCGCCCCTGGCTACCAGCTCGTGTTAATCGGCTACAACCGCGGCGGTCACGACTTTGTGAAGACGTTTCAACGACTACATAAACGCTACGTCGTGATCGATTACAATCCGGCGACGATTGACCAATTGCAGCAGCGACGCGTCCCATGCGTTTACGGCGACGCTACTGATATCGAGTTGCTCGACGAGATTGGCATCCATACGGTGAAACTACTCATTAGCACAACCAGCGACTTCGAAACTAACCAGCAGCTGGTCCGTCATATGAACCTGTTAAACCCTGAGGCAGTTGTCGTGTGCAATGCCAATAGCCACGAGGAGGCATTGCAACTATATGAACTTGGCAGCGGCTACGTTACCATCCCGCACCATGCCAGTAACGAGCATTTGAATTCACTAATCCAACGCAACGGTATTGATCGGCGGCACTTTGACCGCTACCGAGCCCACCACCTACAAAAGCTAGCGAACGACCCGACCTTAGCCCTGGCAGAAGAAGCGGTCTAGGCTGCCGCGAGCAGCGGACGCAACACTGGCAGCCTGAAAGGTTCGGGCGGCTCTTCCGGCTCGGGCTGCGACTGGACGCTTTCGTGCAGCACTTTACCTGTACACACATCGACATGGAGCGCGCATTTCGGGCAGCGCCATGATTTGTCTGGTTGTTCTATTGCGGTGCGAGGTGAGAATCGACGACACTTTATACAGCGGATAATCGCCGGTATATTGTCTCCCGCCTGCTCGCCCAACGCATCTGAACCACTACCGTCCTGGCCCGACTCTTCTTCAATTGGACAGGAGCCGGTGACTGCCGTCCTCTGTGCCCTATCGAGCGCAACATTGTAAGCAAGCCAGTCGTTGGAGTCAAACGCCTGGCGCGCTGCTTCAACGTGCTGGACTGCATCAGGCCCAAAGACTCGTACATCAATACTGTTGTCTTCGGCAGCGGCGGCAACCATGTGCCGTTGGGCTACGTCATGCAGCATGCGGGTGGCATCAGTCGGGTGGTGCAATGTGTGGGCAACAGCGACCAGCTCGTCCATGGTTGCCTGAACAAGCGGCTCAAAGCGGTGTAATCGTACCCGACATTCCGCGACATATGCTTCATAATCCTGCTGCGGCTGGTCCTGGCCAAAGAACGTACCAGCGTGCCGGTCATAGCCCCGGACGAGATCAAGCAGTGTTACGTCGCTTGACATAACTAGCGGCGTGCCCAGAATAGCCCCGGACGTATTGGCAGTAATCGGTGCGCCGAGTTCCGCCGTCAAGGCCTGGATGGCCGCGATGTCGTGCCGTGGACCGCCTGGCTTCGTCACCCCGGCGACAAAAGCAACTTCCTGCACGAGCTGGCCGCCACGTATCGTTATGCTTTGGATTACGCACGACATGGTATCTGGGAAAAAGCCGATCTTACGCGCCCGTTCGTCGGTCATGGTTGGCTCAGTTGGGTAGGGAGAGAAGACGACGATGCGTTGGCCTTCCAGGAGACCCAGCCGTAACCATGTCTCCGCCAGGAAGCCATTGTAGATTTCCCTTAGCGTCCGCTCGCGCATCTCCGGACCTCCGGCAGCCCATTGCCAAGAATTTTCATACACCTGCTCCATTACCTGCCCGCGCTGCACAATGCGGCCAGAACGATCGGTGGCAAGCACGGTGTCAAAGGTGATCCCCGCCTTCGTCAAACACTCCCAGATATGTGTCTGGGCGTTAAGCTGCGCTCCGGTCCGGGCCTCTGTGTCACCGTCTGCAGCCGCTCGAAGCATCTCGAGCAGACTGGTATAGCTGCCGTGCTCACCCGAGTGCGGTCCGGGCTCGTAGTCAACTACTTGTTCGACAGCCGTTGCGCCGATGCCACGGATGAACCTCTCAACGCGGCTACGAACCTGTTCATCCTCCGGAATAATATAGGCGAGCGGCAGCAGCTCATGTGCCGCCTCGTCGGCAACGGATTCATAGGAGGAGGCAGGCATGGCTGTTCTATGTTACTGAACTTGCCTGGCTACGAATGCCGACTTGCTGATACTGTGTTGGATAAGCGAGTACAAGCCGAACAGCGCGCTGGTGTAGAGGATGTCACTAAGTAAGGTGTTACGGAAGAACGGCAGTGCCATCGTGTAGCATTGCAGCAACCCGGCAGTCGTATGAGCGTATATGCCGCTGGTGACCCACACTGCGAAGTTAGTAATGATGAAGAAACCGACCGACGCTCCTAAGGTGAGCACGGCGCCCTTAAGGAGCGTTGGATGCCGTAGCCATAGACAACTGGCAAGCGCGATCAATAGGTAGCACGCCCAGATCACCGGCATAATAGAGTAGAAGCCGATAACGATGTCGGAGATAACCATCACTGCCAGGGGTAACCAGAATGCTACTTTGCGCGGCAGCACGGCGCCGCCGAAAATAGCAACCGCAGTAACCGGTGCAAAGTTGGCGGGATGCGGCATAAGACGCAGTAGCACTGCTACCGTCAGCAGCCCAAGTGCGATACCGAGTGAAGCACGTCGGTCACGCATGGCTACTGCAACTTCCAGGTGAGTACATCACTAGCTTGGGTTATATATGCACCGGCACTGGTTTGGGCCATGTTGCCATTAACATAGAACGTCCAGTATTTGGGACCGCTTCCGGCAGTGCCGTTAATCGACACGACCATATCGCCGAACGAGTAGTGCTTGGTGGCAACCGTGGCATGCTGCTTGAGGAGCGTCAGCGCGTCGACACCGTTTTGCCCGTGGTAGCTCAGTTCTATCAGCGGGCGCTGCGCACTGGTGACGGCTTGCATGTCGCTGGCCCGACCACGCTCAAGCAGCACCGTTCCGCCGCTCAAGCCGACCATCACAACAAATGCTGCAATGAGAACGTTTGTTTTACTTAGAACTGCTCGGTTCATAACTACCCCTCTTATTCTCTGGGAGGCAGGGGTAATCGACTCGAGTGTACGAGAACTCCTGCGCGGGAGATTTTACACCGTATCTGACTATCACAGTTGCGGCACAGCTGAGGAATTACACCTCATTTCCGGTTTTGCTTGTTAAGTACTAGTAGTGTACCAAGCGGCACGAACACTAGATATAGTATTTTTCAGTACAGCCTGACCACTATGCGGTGGAGCACTGGCCATCTGGCGCAACCCTTTACGAAAGCCGGAAACTCTTGATAATTGACGTAAAAATCGTGTAGTCGGGGCTTGGATTGCTGTCGGTATAAATGAGCAACACCCGGTGGCTGCCACTGGTGCCGCCCGTCAATGTCGTGATGTTCAATCCTTCCGGCGAGCCAGTTGCTACCACGTCGCGTTCACTATTAATCACGTCGCATAAAAAGTTCACACCGGTCCACTTTGACGGAGCATACCCGGTTTTGGCAGAATCTGGCGCCCGCGAAGTAAAGCTTATGCAATTGTCTGAGGTGGTACCGATAACTTCGAAGTGGTCGCCGTCCGCCTGGACCGGTTGCAGCCGATTGACTGCATAGCTAAGCGGCACATTGTCAACGTAGACATCAAGCCGGCGTGCCGCGTCGGCACCGGTCGCACCTGCCCAGCTATACACGGTATAGGTGACTCGCGGCGCGGGCACCTCATGCCAGCTCGTCGGGACATCGAGCGTAAAGAAACTTTTACTCACGTGCTGCAGCGTCGCCGCATTGCCGAGCACTGTATGAACAACCGGCCCAGATTGGCGCAATACCGTGTTCGCTTGAAACAGAGTCTTCGAAATCGTAAGACCACCGGTAATGAGTATTCCGACAATTAGTAGCAGTGCCCCGCCGATCAGGTAATGGTGCGTCCTTCGATGTCCCAGCCGGTACATTGTGTTTTTTACACCCCTTAGGCTATTTCAATTATACGACTTCTGGTGCAACACGCTGCTTAAGCTGATTGAGCCGTGGCTGGAAACTCTGCGCCGCGGCTTCAAGACCAAGCACCTGTAGCGCACCAACCAGTACGAGGAGCGTCTGCAGCGTCGCCGCTTGGACCGTACTGGCCTGCTCAGCTTGGCGGAAAAAGTGGTCGACCTTGCCCACAAGCCATTTTTCCTCATTGGGCGCCACCTGGTTTGTGGTAACCGCTGCGCTATTGATTGGGTTGGTGAGCTCGAGCGAGCGGGCCGAATGATCGCGTTTGCGCAAGTGCCCGCGAGTGATCAGGCTGTTCACATGCAAAGCAACCGTTGCGACCGAGGTATACTGCAGCCCGGCCATGATCTCCCGATAACTCGGGCTGTAGCCATGCTCGGCGATAAAATTGCCAATGAATGTCAACAACTCACGCTGCTTCTTAGTTGGTCGGATAGCAGCCGCGGGTGTTTGCTTTTCGTTCATGTTGCTTATGCTAAAACGACGAGGCCGCCAAAGTCAATCGGCGGACTTCTTATTGTCAGTTATTGGCATCGCGCAAGCCAGACCTGCGAGGCCCCAATAAACATAAGCAAGCGTGTCGTCCGCCCATACGTGGCTCGTGAGCCCTACCACAGTCAAGCCAGCAAGGGCCGCCAGTAGTCCCAGCGGTAGCGTCTGACGCCGCCGTCGGTAGAGCATGTACGCCAGGGTGCCGAGTATAGCGATAAAGAGAGCTATGCCAATCCAGCCTGTTTCTTGGCCGATCTGAACAATATAGTTCTCGGCGATCCTGACCGGATGCCCCGTGTTATATGCCGATGCCGGGCCGGCTGTGCCGGGTCCGCGACCTAACGGCTCATGCAACAAGTCATGAAGCCCCATCTGCAGTCCTGACGAATGCCCGGCGTCCGAGGTCGTAGCGATCGCCGAATGGTCTTGAGTGTGCAGCACGATATTTTGCACCGTTGGATCACGGACGACGAACGCAAGTAGTGCAAAACCGACCGTCAGTACGCCAAGTACAGCGAGTACAAGAGCCACCAACCGCACAGGCAGGTGCCGGCGCACCAGCCACGCAAGCACAACCACGCTTACCACTAGCCCGATCCACGCCCCACGGGAAAACGTGAGCACCAATACGAGTACACCAAGGATGCCGTACAAGCCGCTGAGGATAAGCTGCTGGTGCGACCGTCGCCCAACGGGCTTTACAAAGCGCCTTCCCGCCCAGGCAATCCATAGACAGACGACCAGTACGAGGTATGCCCCAAGGGGATTTGCACCGCGTAATGTCGACATCACGCGAATGTATTGCACTGAGTGGTTAATGTCTTCGTAGGGGAAAATCGTGGCGCTGCTATAGCCAAGGTACTTCATAACATCATAGGGTAGGATAAAGTACTGGAGCAGCCCAATGAGCACCACCAGGGCCGCGGGAATGAATACCAGAAATGGCCACCACCGGGCAAGTTTTGGCGACGCCAGCCCCACTACCCAGGCGGACACGAAGAAAACCAAGAAACGTATGTCTACGACCCAACCATAGCCAAGCGCCTTAAGGGTGATGTTGCCAAGCAGCAATGCCAGAATACCCCATGCTGCTTGAACCAATGAGAACGTTATGGTCAGCCAGAACAGCTTGGATCCCAGCACTTGCTGGCGGATCGCCGGGCGTGTTAGGCCGATATACACTGCTACTGCTGCAAGCGGGACAAGCAAGAGCTCCTTCCACAGACGTAGTAAAGTATAGTGCCCGACAAATTGTGTGACGAAGACGGTGAGCGTCGCGTGAAAGGGTAACACGGCAAGCACGATCGCTACCATGACGACCGCAGTAGTAACGAGCCGAGGCACGAGTGAATGACTACGCATAGGTGTTACAATTAGTATATCGCGAACGGTGCAGCGGGCACCCTGCCGAGCACGAACACTCCGAATCTATGAAAAATAACTCATCACTCATCTACAGCGTCGCGCTGGTAGTTGGTGATTTCGTGGCGCTCCTAGCAGCCTTTACGGTGGCATATATCTTGCGCGTGTCGCTCGATCACACGCCGATCAGCGCCCATGTCCACGCATCGACCTACACTCAGATCTTTGCCCTGCTGCTGCCGTTTTTCTTGCTGATATTCGCCCTGCTTGGACTCTACGACCCGCGCATGCAGTGGCAACGCTTCCGCGAGTTAGGTCGACTAGCCATCGGTTGCTTCATCGGCATTATGGGCGTCATTAGTTACAGCTACATATTCAACGTCCAGATCTTCCCTGCCCGCCTCGTCACGTTCTACGGCTTCCTGCTGGCTTTCTTTTTCGTCTTACTATTCCGGACCGTGGCACGTGGTACGCGGCGGCTGCTGTTTCGCTACGACATCGGCGTCGCCCGCGTTCTGCTCGTCGGCGATACCCGCCTTAGCCTGGAACTCGTCACCATGCTGGCCGATACGGCGGCCACCGGCTATAAAGTCGTCGCGCTGGTAGGGTGCAAGAAGTTTCCGCCTGCCGAGCGGCACACAGTGCGCATGAAATGCTTCGAATCGTTTGCCGCTGCGACCGAAGCGCTGCGCGGCGAGTTTGATACCATCGTGCAGACTGAACTGTACGCCACAGATAACCGCAACGAAGAAATACTTGTGTACGCCCAGGAACATCACTTGGATTACCGCTTTGTGCCGGGCAATAGCGAGCTATTCGTAGGCAATATTGAAACTGAGCTATTCCAGTCTATACCTGTAATTACCGTTAACCAGACAGCCTTGATTGGCTGGGGGCGTGTCGTCAAACGTCTAACCGACGTTATATTAAGCTTAGTAGCCATCGTTGTCGCATCGCCCATCATGCTCGCGATGGCAATTGTGATCAAGCTATACGATGGCGGACCGGTCTTTTTCCGGCACAAAAGACTCACTCGAGGCAACCGAGTATTTACACTCTATAAATTTCGTTCGCACAGCATGAAATATAGCGGCATGGAGCCAGAAGAAGCCTTTGCCAAAATGGGCAAGCCAGAGCTCGCAGTTGAGTATCGGAAGAACGGCGACATGCTGCCCAACGATCCACGCGTCACACCAATTGGGCGATTTATTCGTAAAACGAGTCTAGATGAGCTCGGCCAGCTCTTTAATGTACTCCGTGGTGATATCAGTCTGGTAGGTCCTCGAGCCCTTGTCCCTGGAGAGCTTGCAATCTATAAGAAAAAACATGCGATCTTAAGTGTTAAGTCAGGGATTACCGGGTTGGCCCAGGTTTCAGGACGTAGTTCCATCAGCTTTGATGAGCGACGGCAGCTCGACTTGTATTACGTGCAAAACTGGAGTTTTTGGGGCGATATTGTCATTATGGTTCGCACTATCTGGGTGGTACTGAACCATCGTGGCGTACGTTAGATGGTTTGACATGCGTTGTTCGCTGATTCACAATACTAGCCATCGTGGAATTTCCGGTGTGCGCATATCCCTGTTGCTGATCGCCTAAAAAACCACGACCTCACACCTTATGCCCCAACCAATT
>JANWHZ010000007.1 GCA_025450135.1 Candidatus Saccharimonadales bacterium | reverse complement strand
CAAACCGCTTATGCTTAGATCTCCTCTATTGTTAAGGGGAGCTTCTTGTTAAGAATGGAAGTTCACAGTCAGGAAATACGCACTCCATGGCTTAATAGTTGGCATGCCTATTGAGAGGCTACGCCCGCTTAGTGTAATCGTTTGTTGGTATTTGTCTTCCGGGTTTTCCAGAGAGGGATTGGTAATTGTTGACCCCGACTGAAGGCTCAAATTAGGGAAGTACTCGCCAGTAACCGTGGCTTTAGGCAAATTCGGCACATTATTAACTACGATACCCGGACTGACATTTGCATCTGAAGGTTGGCCAACCAACAAATAAAGTGTATGGGTTGTGGCATTGTATGAGGCAAGGCTAGCCAGAGCATCGTTTGTTATCTCCTGGGTCGTAACTTTCGAGCCGTTCATCTGCGCGTATGAATCATACACCCACCATAGGGGTGTAGGTTGCCCATCTTGCGCTATCGATCCATCTAAGTCACCTGCACTACAATCACTGAAATTTGGTTGGGGGTTCCAGCATGCATGCCCAGCGCCTAATGCTGCGTTCACTTCAAGGGACTGTATAAAGTTGACCAACCCTCCGGGCGAATAATAGTGGGCTCCTTGATACTCCTGAATGTCAATCCATATCGAAGGTAGCCCGCTAGTTTTCAGCCAATTTCGTATAAAACTCATATCTTGAGCGAGTGTTGTTGGCGCAACCCCATTGGAGTGCCACGACAACCGGAGAAGGCTATCGTGATTTGTCTTTAAGGTGTATGTCAAGAAGGCTTCCATTAGGTTGGGTGAGCTATTGCTAAACTGTGCGAAGCTTGGCCCATCTATGCCTGCGGAAGGAAATGTTGCCCGGATAATTGAGTATGCTTTTTGAAATGCCTCAAGGTATTGTGTTTGACTACGAACAGCTATGAATCCACTTCCATATGTACCAGGCGGATTGTCTGGCTCACTCCAAATGTCCCATTCGCCGGCGTAACCGACTGCTTTTGCTTGGTTAACATATGAAGTTACATAATTAGACCATGCCGTCCAATCATTTGCGTCGCCTGGATACGTACAATTCAAGTAGTGTGTCGGAGGCGGGCAGAACTTTTGATCATACTGAAATGTGCCGCCAATAATGAACTGTATTCTTGGAAATACAACTTTAAGGTTCTGGTAGGTATTTCCGGAAAAAAGTGCCGGCTGATCGGTCCTAATAAAATTCGGCTGCAGATCAGTGACGAGATGATTTGAAGTAGGTATATTGCTGACGTTTTCCGTGAAACCTGTCGCATTATGGTAAAGAGCTGACGTAACCTTCGCTAAGTCTATCTGGGTAGTTGCCGAATTGAATTTTGGGGGTGTCCCATAGTCGCTCCCTTGGCTGCCTCCTCCGGTGTTGTTGCCTGAACCTGTATCATTTTCGGATTGGGATTGAATCGCTGAGGCATCATTCTTGGAAGAATTATTTGCCGCGGTACCTAGTTGATTTCCTTTTGCTACTCTGCCACCTTCGGGTGCCCCACTGCTGGTTTTAGGGTGAGGCATAAGTACATCGATGATTGGCGCCCGCGCAAGAATTTGGGCAAGAGAAATATTTTTCGACTCCAAAGTAAATACAATTGCAGAGCCAGCAACTAGCCCGGCAGCTATAAAGACTACGCACATTTTTAAGGTGGCAAGTACTCTTATGTGTGCGATAACAGACTTCGGATTAATACCGTGCGCTATTGATAACGGCTTAAACTCATCTGATACGAACACTTCGCTGTTGCTCGGGTATTTAACCGATGGAGTTTGCAGATGCGCAGGGCCAATCTCTTTATCAAGGCTGTCGCGCCCTTGTCTATAAATTGCCATTTTTGTTGCAGCTTATGTCAAGATCGTAGCACGCTTGTAATTACTAGTCGAGCGTTGTTTACTATTGCGCCAAGAGTGGTTTTTTGGACGGATTCATATCCCGCCAGGAATCCCCTGCACCAGATATATTCTCCTCAGCACGTCATACCACTGATTGATCTCAGATAGGATATGATTCCAATTCGAAATGAGGTGGCTCACCAATATGCTTATGTTTAAATCTCCTCTATAACAGAGGAGATTTTTGTGTTACGATTCGCGCATGGATAGACAAGCAATTAGTGTAATTACTACTTTACACAAAATATATTCCACTGATGGCATTGAACTCGATGCTGTGCTCTTCGAACCTAAAGATTCAACAGAGAAAATCATAATCCATACTCACGGTAAGGAGGGGCACTTTCTTCAGAATCACTTTCTAACACGTATGGGGCAAGCCTACCCCGAAAAGGGTTACGCTTTTCTGACGTACAACAACCGTGGCCATGACTATATAGCAGATCTGCTAAAGCGCACTTCTTCTGGTTATATATGGGAGCAAGGCGGATCGGTTTACGACATTCTTGAAAATGCTCAATATGATCTCCAAGGAGTCGTTGAATATGCACACAATCTCGGATTTAAGGAAATTATCTTACAAGGTCATAGCCTAGGCCCTCACAAAATCTGCTATTACTTGGTTAATAATCCTAAGCATGGCATCGCGAAACTCATTTTTCTTACTACGGCTGACGTGCTGTATCAGTTCGATTCCTCAGTGCCGGAATGGGAGAAGTGGTCATTAGTAGCAAAGCAGATGGTCGACAAAGGCCAAGGTAAAGATCTAATGCCCATACGTATTTGGAGTAACTGCCCGGTATCTGCGGCAACCTTTTGGAACTACACAAACCCGAATACCAATACATTTGTCTTTAATGGAACGCATCCCGACCGGGAGTATAAGAATTTCAACAAGGTGACCTTGCCGATGCTGGTAGTTAACCCCGGAAATGATGCTGCAACAGGGGTACCTCAAGTGCAGGCCGTCGATCTGATTAAGAAAAACTCAGCGTCAACAGCGCTCGAAACTCATATCGTTCCAGAAGCTGTCCATAACTTCTTAGGTAAAGAAGAAGAACTGGTGGGCATTATTAGTAACTGGCTCGCGTAACTACTGGGTTTGGTTCACCTCTCCGCAGGAATAGTCTGTAACAGATTGATCCCACGGAGAATGTCATACCACTGATTGATTTCAAAAGATATGGTTCCAATCCGAGGTTAGATTGTTCGCCAAAAGAATTTTCACATCTATTATTTTAATGGAGGTGTTTTTGTTATCTGTGGATTATTATGTCTCGCGCAATGTGTTGTTTAGCATGATCTCCCCAATATAGTTGTTCCACTAGTTGACAAATTAAATATAAGATGTATCTTAATATTTGCAGTTGTGGGTTAGCCACATCTGTTTTTTGTTTTCCTCCCTGTGATAACGGGAGACGGAATCAAAAAGAACCTTAATAACACAGG
This sequence comes from Candidatus Saccharimonadales bacterium, assembly GCA_025450135.1. Classification (GTDB taxonomy): domain Bacteria; phylum Patescibacteriota; class Saccharimonadia; order Saccharimonadales; family UBA4665; genus JANWHZ01. The sequence continues at coordinate 2,513 of JANWHZ010000007.1, read as the reverse complement.
TGTAGCTTGAAAGAAAGTCGCTCCTTAGTGAGCTACCCTTCGCGTTCCCAAGTACCGATCATCACTCATGGTCGTTAGCTGGGGGCGCGCAGGGAAAAAGTCACTAGAAGGGAGACCTTCGATATCTCCGTAGAAAGGAGGTGATAGCATGCGGCAAAAGCGGACAGATACCAGCCAGTGGCTTGCCATTGGTCTACTCTACGTGATGACGATCGGTATCGTTCTGTTCCTGGTTTTCGTCAGGTAGCTTAGTGCGAAACCCCCTGCGCGTTTTCCATTAATTCATTTGGAATCCATGTGTCGAACGCAACAGATACAAGGGCTAGCTTGATCCTAATGCCACTCGCCGGAAGGTTTGAGAATAACATCAGGAGCAAGTTGATTGAAGGCTAGCACAGCATTGATAGCATGATGCTATTTTGCTTGCTGCTTAAAGCTCTCTCCTCCTGTGTTATTTACCTTGGTTTTTGTCTGGGCATTCTGCAAATGCTCAATGTACCTGGCAGACTACACTTTTTAATCGATTGCTAGGGGTCTGATTACGCTCTGGGATGTTGATTCACTTCCCACGTGGAATCCCTGCAATAGATACGATCCCCTCAATACTTCATACCACTGATTGATGTCAGATATGATACGGTTCCAATTCGATGTGAGGTGGTTCACTCGACACTTAGCAACCCAATAATCTGCGTTTGGTAGGTCTTCCTTATCTATTCGTCTGCTAGGACGGCGTCAGCTGACCTGGTGGAATACGCTAGGAGTAGCTCTAAGAGCTCGGTTGTGATCTCTGCTTGCATGAGGCGTTCGCGGAATTCTTTGGCGCCATCAAATGCGTTGACATACACTTTGCAGAACTTATTCAGCGTAACTATCGGGCGCTCGTTGTGCTGCCAGGTCTGCTCAAATAAACGAATATGCTTTATAAATAGCTGAATCTTTTGATCGATAGAATAACTTGCCCAAGAGCTGTCTTTAGCGAAGATAAACGGGTCGTGGAATACGCCGCGGCCAACCATAATGCCATCAAGCTCGTAGCGCTGGGCTAGCTCTAGCCCCGCGTGGTGACTCATGACATCGCCATTGCCAACGACTAGTGTGTCCGGCGCGATCCTGTCGCGTAGCTCGCGGATATGGTTAATCGCTTCCCAGTCGGCCTCGCCGCGGCTCATTTGCTTGGCGACACGGCCATGGATGGTAAGCATCGCTAGGTCTTGCTGGAGCAGCAGCTCATGCCAGGTGTAATCGATTGCTCCAAAACCAAGGCGCGTCTTGACGCTGACAGGAGTCTTACCTCCGGCGCCCTCCTGAGTTGCCTTAATAATATCGACCGCATGATCACGGTGGAGGATGAGCCCGCTGCAGCAGCCCTTTTTAACGATAGTACGGTCGGGGCAGCCCATGTTGATGTCGATGCCCGCGTAGCCTTCTTTGGCCAGCTGCTGCGCTGTCTCGTAGAAATTACTCGGGTCAGTACCCCATATTTGGGCGACAAGCGGGCGTTCTTTGGGGCTGAAACGAAGTCGCTTTTGCAGGTCCACGCGGCCAGGGCTTTGGAGCCCATCGACGTTCACAAATTCGGTAAAGAATAAATCAGGCGGCGCGAGGTCGGCAACGATTTGCCGGAATACTGTATCGGTCACCTCATACATAGGTGCGAGCGCAAAAAAAGGCCGAGATAGGCCAGTATATCGAGCGGTGTTCATCGTAATATTATTATGACATAAAACATTAGTAACAATAAGCCTAGCTGATGTTAGCAGGGCTCACAATAGCGGCTCAAATATGTGCTTGCTGGCGTTTGTTATACTGCACGCATGGTAAAGCTTGCGGTTCTGTATAATGTTCGCTTGCTGTCTGACGCGCAATCTACAATCAGGGCTATAGTATCCAACGACATTGTCTTCCCCAAGGCGTCACCTGCATCTACTGTCTACGCAAATGAAATGCTTGGAATGTGCGCGATGCCGATTCGAGATGGCTACGGTAGGGCTATACCTACCATGCTTTCGCCACTACCTACGAAATAGTTCTGATCCCAACCCCTCTAGGAAGCCTAATATACCAGATAAGTTCCTCTAAATGTGTCATACCACTGATTGATTTCAGATTGGGTATGGTGCCAATTCGAAGTTAGCCGGTTCACCAAGCGTTCTAAGCTCGACGCTTTTACAATGGATTTGTGCTCTCATTTTTATGGTATTACCTTAACATTAAGACGTAAGAACCCAGCGGACTACGATATCTTTAATTCTGTGGTAGTCGTCTTCTTCTAGCTGCCTGTTCGCGACACAGTATTTCTTGCTATTAACGTGTGCACAGAACATGCATTCATACATGTCGCTACAGTCTTGTATAAATAGGCAGTTAACAATTTTCTTAGACCATGACACGGAGAAACTATTCGAGCAATCTTTGCTGTCCTCTATGCGGGTGCAGTAGGTTGAGCTATTAGACCTTTGGCCAGCTGCAATATATTCACAGTTTAATAAACCGTCTGAGAAGAGAATATT
>JANWHZ010000006.1 GCA_025450135.1 Candidatus Saccharimonadales bacterium | reverse complement strand
TTCGGAGGTCCTCCTCTGCCTGCGCTAGCGCATCTTGCTGCCCCTGCGGCAGCATAGCTACATAGGCTTGATATTGCCTCTCTGCTTCGACAAGAAATTGAGAGCAGCCGTGCCGAGTTCTGCATAAATTAAACCGTCTGCCTACATTTCAGCATTAAACCCAGGCGCTTGATCTGCGTGCTATTGTTCCAGTGGTGGAAGCTCGGTAAAAGGTGCTGGCATATAAACTAACTATAGCATAAGCTCTATACTTTTACAAGTACCCCACCCCATTTACAGAAGCTAATCGCACCTGTTATAGTCACAGTGAAAGCATTAAAATTTTAAGAGGAAAAGTAATGCCCATCATCAAATCAGCAAAAAAGCGGGTACGCGTCGCCCGAAAGGCCGCTGTCCGCAATAGCAAAACGAAGCGTACACTACGAAGCGCTCTAAAGTTTTTTGGCCGTAAAGCCAGTGCCGGGAGCCACTCAAAGGCACAAAGCGCCGTTGACACTGCAGTGAAAAAAGGCGTAATACATAAGAACAAAGCCGCCCGGATGAAGAAAAGAATGGCCGTGAAAGCTAAAGCTTCTGGCGTTAAGCCAGCAGCCGCCAAGCGAGTTGCAGTCAAGCCTGCAGTCAAGAAAGCTGCACCGGTTAAAAAGGCTGCTACCAAAAAACCAGCTGCTAAAAAGAGTGCCTCGAAAAAATAGCTTGCATCTACTATCACCAGCTACCCTACTTGCATTATGAGCCATTTAGGTATATCTAGGCCTAGTTAGTGTGCCCTCGTTCCCATGGCACACTTCTAAAAAACGGCTTGAACGGCTCATCGTTAAGGGGAGATATGTAATAGTGCAACTCGTCGTCAGTTGGGTTATGCACGCGAAATTTAACAAAAGGTACGTCATTCACAATAGCAAGCGGCGTGCGCTCTGCCCCCTCACCCATACAGAGAACAGCTGCGGCGGCAATCCCACCAGCGACGTTTGCCTGGCTCAAATGCAGTATGCGTCCGAAGATGTCAGGCGTGCCTATGTAGTTCTTGTTTGCTAAAAAGCCACTATGTGCAATAGCGATTCCAATCGTTCCCCAGCGTGACAGAGAGATGGTGCTGTCAGTTATGATGACTCCCACGTGCTGGAGATGAAAACGTGCCCGTAGGTGCTGACGGATTTGATTAGCCTCACGTTGCGGGTCATTTGGCCATAAGACATAGTCGCCATTACCATTGGATTCATCAATGCCTGCGGCAAAGTTAAAAGTGTTGTTGACAATAGTATAGTGATAGCGGCTCGACTGAGAAGCTACACCAGGGACGCTGTAATAATCAGCCTCGCGGCGGATCAACTCCTCCTTATCGATACTATTGATTGGTACAACACGTCCTTGGCATAAAGCAACAACTTTGGATGTGACTACTATGACGTCTCTTTCTTTCAAGTCGGTCACATAGCTGTCTAGAAATTCCACGACAGTCATTTCACTAGAGTGGATTGCTTGGGTAGTAATGGTACTAACGCGCATCGGTCATTGCCTCCTCCGACCTGTCAGCACCTTGCCGAAGCAGCCATACGCCTGCATATACTAAAGGTGTTTCAAGAACGTTTAAAGTACATCGAAGCAGCCAGTAAGGCAAGAGAAGCCCGATAAGGAACACTACATTGTCACCTAGGCCCTGATGTATTGAGTAAAAGGCTAATGTAAGAAAAATGGCCGAATCGGTGAACTGAGACAGCACGTTGGCTACAAGACTTCTAAGCCATAATGCCCGATGTTTTAAAATGAGGCGAAGCCTACTGAACACAGTTATATCAAGCAGTTCACTAACTGCAAATGCCGATAAACTAGCAATAGCTAACCTAACGGAGTAACCAAATACACGGTCGTAAGCCCCCTCGCTTGAAGCAAAACGTGGCGTTGGAGAAAGGTGGGTAACTATAGCAGTAAATAGCACAAGCAGAGCTACGGAAAGCAAGCCAGAAAATACGATGCTCTGAGCCCTAGACTGTCCATACACTTCTACCACGACATCCGGCAAAATAAATAGGAGTGGCATGATAAAAATAGCGACGCTACTGCTAACTTGAAACTGTCCGAAGTGCGCTATTAAAAAGGTTTTGGACCCCATGAGTTCGGAACACATCACACCGAAAATGTAGAGCATGACGATCAAATCGAATTGACGTATTTTCATAATTACCTCGTGGATTAGATAGATAAGTCCAAGAGCTAATCTATGACTGAAGCTGGTGTCCTGATTACACTCTTGAAAGAAGAGAGTGCATGGACCGAGATAGTTCTGATTCGTTTGAGCGAAGCATGGTAACGGTGATTATACCATATCCTACTCTATCTTCCGGGAATGCGCACCTTAACCAAAGTGGGCTTTAGCCATGACGTAAACGTGAATTACAGAAAAATAGTTGCAGCCGGCTTATCGTGCTGTATCACCAACTTGCAGCAAGTAGTTTTGCAATGCTTCGTCTAAATCAATACTCTGTCGTTTAGAACGCGTGTCTATATCCAACAAGCCCTGCACCAGCTTTCTCAGCCCCGGCAAAGTGAGACGATTGGTAATTATTTGGCTCTTTTGAATGATGTACGGGCTCAGCTTGGCGGTACTTATAATATCGTGCTGCGTACGACTTCCTGCTACCAATAAGAGCGCCAAAATACGCAGCTGCCAGGCTAACATTGCGATGATTTGCGACGGATCAACCTTCTGGGCACGCTGATCGTGATACAGTTCAAGCGCTCGCTTAGTATTTCCAACAAATGCCGCTTCCAACAGGTCGAATATTTTACTCTGTGGCGTTGCATCAATTAGCAGCTCGATTGTCTCACGGGTAATGGTAGGGCTATAAAGTAGTAGCTTGTCACGCTCATTTACGAGAAGTTGCTGGTTTGCGCCTACGCGCTCGACTATTAAACGGGCATCAGCTAGGCGCAAACTACTACCCTGCTGCTGCGAGGTATCGACTAACCAGCGTGCTAAACCGTTCTCGTCCAGTTCGGTATATTCCTGCAGCTCGGCCGATTTCTTCAAGTATTTGTAATAGCTAGAACGTTTATCAATTCTGGGCTCAACAATAACCAGATCTGTTGTCTCAGGCAAGCCACCGAGCAACTGTTCGACATGTTCGACAAATAGCTTATTCACGCCGGGGGTTCGCAAGATAACTAGCTTCCTAGCGGCTAGGAACGGCAAACTCTGCAAACTCTCTTGCAGCCGCTCGAAGGCAGCCTCTTCACCGTCAAGCCGTTCAACAGCAATATCACCATGATCAGTACTAAATGCGACTATTAGAGCATCAAGCGCCGTTCGAAGCGCAAACATATTATCTCCCGTCAACACCGTCACCATGTACTGTAATGATACCAGCTTTGACGGCAGTGATGCTTCCATCTATCATGTAAATATAAGGGAGATACCGTCATGAACCCATTCGTTCGCTTGATCTACGCCCTGCTAATTGCCGCTGCTATGGTCTCTTTTATCGGCGTTGGGATTTATACATTTTATCCCGAGCCACAGCCGCCAACGTACCCCCAGCAGACTCAGCCACTTGAAAAAGGCATTGCGCAGCCGGCTAGCCCAGCAAACAACAGTGACACCAATGAGTACCAGCAAGCTTATGACGGCTACCAGACCGACCTTAAAGCGTACTATCGTAATGTTAGTATCGTCGGTAGCGCTCTGGCTGTTATAACCGTAGCTGTCGGTTTATACATACGCCGCCGTACCGATGTCATCGGCGAGGGACTCGCGTTTGGCGGCGTTGGCGGCGCTATCTACGCGATCGTGACTGCCAGTATAGGAGATGACCGCATTATGCGCTTTGTAGCTGTGACCTTGTTCCTAGCTAGTGCACTGCTTATTGTATATACCGAATTTAACGTCACGAGGTTGCCTATTACCAAAGATTTACGTAAGCATCGTTAAGGTCACTCGACTGATCAGTGGGCAATTTAAAAAGCTAGAGCTGCTGACACTGCGGACATATGTGTGTCCCACGACCGGCAACTTTAATCTTTACGATCATAATGTTTGGATGGCGTGGGCAAGCCTGGCCATCCCGTCGGAAAACATTTGCAAACCTCAAATAATTGCCCCTTTTGCCCTCAGCGTCCACATAGTTTCTATCTGTCGAACCGCCCTTTTCAATACTGAGAGTGAGCACATCAACCAGAGCTTTGTGAAGGACCATAAAATCCCGATCACCTAAGGATTGTACTTGGGTAGCTGGGTGGATCTTAGCGCCCCACAGGCTCTCATCGGCATAAATATTGCCTACACCGGCAATCACCGTCTGATCTAAGAGCGCTGCCTTAATACTGGTTTTTCGGTGTACTAGTAGTCGATCACGCATCGCCTTCCACGTAAAGTCTGCTTCAAGCGGCTCAGGGCCGACTCGCTGCATAAAATCAATATTTGGCACCTCAGTACTTGGCATGAGGCGCATCCAGCCAAACTTACGTTGGTCATTAAAAAACAGCTTGCTGTGGTCAGTGAACGTCAGCGTTACACGCGTTGATCGATCTGGCAGATCACCGATAAGCGAATCATTCGGGTGGCCAGCTCCGAAACGGACCTTATGACTTCGAAAAACCAACTGCCCAGTCATTTTAAGATGGATTACAAGTGAATAATTTGTCGACAGCTCAATGATCAACACCTTGGCTCGGCGACGCACATCCATGATAGTTGCCCCAATCAGAGACTGATCTACGTCCACGGAAGCGTTTGGAAAGCTTTTCGAGTGGCTGTATTCGGCTTTAGCTATTGTCCGCCCAGGCAGTAGCTCACGCAAACCGCGTCGAACAGTCTCTACCTCGGGCAATTCAGGCATACACCAATTATAATAAAGACATGGCGGATTCCCTCTTTGACATCTTGGCACATAGAGACTTCAGCGAGCCAACAGAGATGGCTGCTATCAAAGAATATATCCACGACCATTTTCAAACCGAAGCAGAAGTGATTACCCACGAATTCGAGATCATCATCGTCGTGCCGAGCGCCTCGTTGGCAGGCGTCTTACGGTTTCACGTTCGTAAAATCCAAGCTGCCGCCCAGACTAAGAAACGTCTGATTATTCGTATCCGCTAGCGGCCTAAAGCCGGACGTCACTGGTGAGTTTGTTATAATCTGTTATCTGATTCACAAAAAGTTGCTGAATTGCAGATGCACTGCCACCAAATGTGCCGCTGCCGCATGACGTATACCAATAGTGCTGTACATCATCGCCATTGGAATCGAGAATCTCATAAATATAGCGAGCACCCAATGCGCAATGGCCACGCTCGTCCTTGAGTGTCGGATCATTATTGCCTTGGGTGAAGCCGTTGTAGCTCAATGCCCGCAAGAAGGTCGCATATGAACTGCTGCTCATGGGATAACTCTGCGAACGAAGTACCTGCCCTTCGTAACCCTTCGTAACGGTTAACGTTGCCTCGTAGTTACTAACATTAATGATAACGTCTTTATGCTGATCAGCCGACGCAACCGGTGAATCGATGGTAAATTGTACCGATGTGCTTGTCCCGACATAATCCGTCAGGTTCTTTGGCACACTAGAAGCAACTGACGGCCCGCTTAACAGACCGCGAATGATTAAGATTATAACTACAATGATCAAGCCTACTGCAAGTAGGAAAGCTACAATGTATCTTTTCGCATCACTCGTCATCTCTACAACCTACATTGATATCATAAAACATTAAGAGTTGCAAATACTCCTCCGCGGCTCAGCGAGAATGCGGTTCGCGAGAGAGCGTACAAGCTGTTGCACCCATCGCATATTGTACAACATAATTGATCGCCTTACAAACTTCGGCAGCGAGTTACAATAGATGTATGCACGTACGATACGAGACTAGCATTGCAACCATGATTCAATTTATTGTAGGAGCTGCGCTCACCTTCCTGAGTAACGCTGTCTCAATTATTAGCGGCTGCACCGGTGGAGCGGATTGTGTCAGCAATGCATTCGTGTCGCTGTTATTGGTCATACTGGTCATTGGTGCCTACAGCCTGCTATTTGCTATCGGCTACGTTGCTCAAGAGAAGCGCAGCAGCGGTCTTGCGCTACTGCTCATTGCCGCCCAAGCTTTTGCGGCATTGATCTTCATATTTGACGCCCGACAGGCACCAGGCCTGATCGACAAGATCACAAACGGCCTCTCATTCTTGATCGCAATCTGGGTAGCATATGTAGCCTTCAACCTCTATCGCGCCAAGGGAGCACGGATTGTTCGCAGCCGCCATAATAAACCTAGCGTAAGTTAAGCAGCGTACGGCTTAAACTCTGCTAGCTGATCGGCAGTCATTGAGCCAACCGCATGAATATCACGCTCATAAATAGTGAGTACCGCTCTGCCAGCCTTTTCCAAACCACTCTTACCACCGATTATGATACCCGCATGTCCATCCCCTTCGGGAATCCACAACCCATCTGGACGTTTGACAGGGTAAAAGTCACCCCCGTCGTTTATATTAAGCTGCAATTCGACAGGAACTACTAGGTCGGGAAACAGCTGGCGTATACGAACGAGCGCGGCATTCTGGGCCTGAAACATAAGCGTCCAAGCCCAGGAAGCAATATCATGACCGTACGGCATGGCGTTTAGGTCTAAAAACCAGCGATTTAAGAAGTTGAGATCCACCTTATCTGGCTTGAGTATACGCTGCACGCTCGGGTCATTGTTATTGCCATCAATTGCGCTAAAAGGGATACGGTCACCCTTACCAACATCTTGGGTATAGACCATGGTAAACGGCATTTCCACTCTACCCTGTGCTCGGAGTTCTTTGTTGTGTTCATCAATCATCGCCGCCGCTAAAACGATGTTATTGCCAAAATCTAAAGCAATACCTTTTAGCTTTGCCTCTAGCACATCGATATAGCCCTTCGCTCGATCGGTAAATCTATCATCAGTAAAGAACTGAAACAGGTTATTTACAAGATCTGCAAATTGGTGGATCGTTACTGCTAGCTTACGGAGGTCGTCAAGCCCGAATGTCTCATACCGAACAATGGGCAATTCATTCAACCCTGCCGCCATAAGCCAGGTCCACATGTCTGCATTACTTAGCTGAGTCAGTAGGCCATAAAGTCCCCGAGGGTCATCACTATTTCCCCAGCCACTATCGGCACCCGGGGTAGCTCCCATCCATACTTGGGTATCGCCTATACCTAGTTGCTGCCGGGCATCAGGGCCCAGCGCACCGAAACCGCGCTGTGGTACTGAATGTGGTTGGTTAAGGGGGCCGGTGTGGTCGTCCATAGTACCGAGCCCATATGACATACTCGTGCCTACCGCGCCCAGACGAATACTGACTGGCCCTGCCATGCTGTACCGCCTTTGGATATCATCCAGTCGCAGCACGTGTATGATATTACCGCCGTAAGGTATCCCAGCTGCGAGCCTCTCCTGATCAGGCAAGCCAGCAAATTTTGCCTTTAAATATGCATCTATAGTCTCTTTAGCCTGTTGACCGCGCTCAGTTTCCTTATTAATGCCGTATGTGCCACCTGCAAGGGCCAGCCCAAGCACTGCAACAACTCCAAGTCTAAGAGCCTGGCGGCGATCCATAACTATTGGCCGCATAGGCTCAGCCAGCTCTGGCCAAACATCATACATTGTAAGTATGTGCGGTGACCGGCTACTAGCATCTTCGATTAGCGGTAAAGCTTGCGGACCAACAAGTACCGGTTGCTCGTGCTGATTATCTGCTTCTGTTGTCATTAGCCTTTAGGTATGCCCAATGTACGATACCGCCCAGTACTTATCCCTATGTCTTTAGCTTAGACTAGTAATTTATATCGCTGCAAAGATTACGAATAAACTACAACAGACCTAAGCTCTGTAGCACTTGTGGCTACTAGACGTCGAGGATCTGCAAACCTGTCTCGTTGTCATGCACGCGTTGCATAGGTCGGTACGCGCGGTGGACAAATAGTTCAACGGGCGCGCCAGCCACCGAATCTTTAACATGGCCGCCAATGGTCTGATGTTCGTCATCAGCGAACACACCACGCAGGTGAAAGATAATCCTGTCCTGCTCGTCGATTGCTATGTTGCCAGTCAGCGACACTACCTCCATTGTTTGGCGAATGTTCGCCATTTGTAATCTTTAGCGCTAAGGTTAAAGAAACCAGGTGTTGCTTCACTGCTTGCTCCGAGACCATCCACCCAAGCACCATTAACCTTCGTTTCACAACAAAATTGCTCGATTACTTCACTTAGCCGCTCGCCGCGGTTCAGGCGAATCAAATAGTTATATCCATCAAAATTGTATGTCATGCCTCTAATATAGCGCTGAGTTCCCGCTTGAGCCGTGACATAGAGCTGTACTGAATCGCCGTCATACCGATCGCCCGGGCACCTTCACAGTAAGCTTGGCGGTCATCAATCATGACACATTCGTCGAGCCGCATGCCCAGTTTTTCAGCCACCGCTTCGTATGCTTTCGCCCCGGGTTTGGCGAAGCCGATAACAGCCGAGACCATGATCACGTCAAAATATGTGTCCAGCTCACCCGGTGCAAAGCGCACTTCCAGGCTTTTCGTGCCAGCGTTACTCAACAGCGCCGTTTTGTACGACTTCCTCAAATCCAGAATATAACCGAATAATTCTTGGTTTCTGACTTCCCCGCCGCGGATGCGCTGAGCATACTCTTCGGGTGTGATGCCAAGCAACTCAGCAATGGTCGCCCGCGACGCTTCGTGCGGGATTATGCCCGCGTTGGAAGCCATAACAGAACGAATGACTTGGTCAGCCACGCTCGGCTGAGTCTCCTTGAGCTCACTTACCAACACCTCTAGTGCATCCGTCACCAACACCCCAAACAGATCAAAGATAATGGCCTTGACTACTATAGCTCGCCCCAGTTGTCACCGATTGTAGTCTCCACCGTTAGCTTAACCGGCAGCTCGGGATAAATGTTTTCCATCGTAATCTTAAGTACTTTGGCTACCTGCACAGCAAGTTGTTCTGGGCATTCAATAAGGATCGAATCGTGGATTTGTAATAGCTGTCTGCACCCATGATTAATATCGCCCAAAGCTTGCTCAACTTTAATCGCCGCCAGCTTCATAAGGTCAGCTTCGGTGCCCTGAATCGGCATATTCATAGCGGCGCGCTCAGCAGCACCTCGGACAGCAAAGTTAGACGAATGAATATCCGGCATTGGGCGCCGTCTGCCGAATAAGGTCTCGACGTAGCCGTCTTTGCGAGCACGTTCTTTCAACCCGTTTAGATAGTTCATCAGCGGCTGGCGGACAGCCATGTACTCTTTAATAAATTTCGTGGCCTGCTCATAATTCATACCAGTAGCTTGTGCCAATCCGTGGGCACTCATCCCATACAAAATACCGAAGCTGACCGCCTTCGCAGCTGAGCGCATCGTTTTCGTTACATCTTCTGGATTGCGCCCGTAGACTAACGCGGCAGTCGCTGTATGAATATCGACATCGCGGTTGAACATATCGATCAACTCTTTGTCGTCGCTCATGGCGGCACCAAGGCGAAGTTCGAACTGGCTGTAATCGGCGCTAACTAGCTTATTACCTTTAGCCGATACAAATGCTGTGCGGATGCGTCGACCAAGTTCGGTACGAACTGGGATATTTTGAAGATTCGGGTCAATACTGCTAAGCCTGCCGGTCTGCGCGATTGTCAGATTGAATGTGGTGTGCACACGAGATTGCTCATCCACCAGCAACGGCAGTGTGTCGATGTAGGTATTTTTAAGCTTAGTGACTTCGCGGTACTGCGTAATAAGATCGACAATCGGGTGTTGATCACGCAATTTATCTAGTTCCGTAGCGGCCGTGCTATAGCCGGTCTTGCCCTTTTTAACTCCGGTTACCGGCAGTTTGAGATCCTCAAATAATACGATGGCGAGCTGTGTCGGGCTGCCAATATTAAACTCATGCCCGGCCTGATTATAGATCTGCTTCTCGATATCATGGATCATAGCGTCAACTTCGACGCTCATGTCTTCCAAGTATCTCGTGTCGAGTTGGATGCCTTCATACTCCATACGTGCCAGCACCGGAATCACCGGCCACTCGATATCACGTGCCAGCTTGGGCAGCTTCGGGATTGAGTTCATCTCTTTCACCTGCTGCTCGTACAACAACTTGATAACAGCAATCATTTCAGCTGCGCGGCTCGAGAATTGATCTTGGTCGAGACTTTCAAACGGCTCGACGTTGTAACTCAGATCAGCTTTGGCTAGCTCGGTCAGCGTCGACTCGCGGCGAAGCGAGTTGATCAAAAATGAGGCGATCAGCACATCATGCCCGACCGTTGGCAGGTCGTTAACGCCCAGCTCAAGTAATACTTTGAGCGTCGACTTTATGTCGTAGCCGATAAACGATTTTACATGTGGCAGTAGCTTAAGGACCTGGTTGGCCTCAACTTTCGTGAGGTCAACGACATACGTCGTACTACCATCTGAACTCAGAGCTAAAGTCAGCGGCTGGCGGCCATGCTTGCCGCTGCTCAATGAAGCTACATAGAGCTGCTCAGCATCAGTCAGTTCGATGCCTTTTAGCTTGTCAGAACTATCAACCAACACATTTTTACCGGGCTTTGGCTGGTTAGCCGCAATCACGCCATTCGTATGGTTGGTGATCGCCATCTGCATCACTTCAGGCAGCTGGCGTGCCAAGCTCTTAAACTCCAGCTTTTCGAACAATTCAAGTATCTTGGCTGGCTGGATTTTGCTCCCGTCAACCTCGCTCAGGTCGAGCTTCAATGGCGCATCGGTCCAGATGCGGCCAATTTCCTTACTCAGGTACGCCAGCTTTTTGCCAGCTTCCAGCTTCTTGCGTACACTTTCTTTAATAAGGTCGAGATTCTGGTATACCTCATCAAGCGTATGGTAGTGCTGCAGTAGATCAAGAGCAGTCTTTTCGCCGATGCCTGGCACGCCGGGGATATTGTCTGAGTTGTCACCCTTTAAAGCCTTCAGGTCAAGGAACTGGTCGACCTCGAGTCTGTACTTAGCCGTGAACGATTCAGGCGCATATAGTTCGATGTCGGTCAGGCCTTTCTTCAGGGCATACACTTTGACATGGCCATTGACCAACTGCAACATATCAAGGTCGCTCGTGACCAACATAGTTTCGAGACCGACCTCTCGAGCCTGCACCGCCAAGGTGCCCATGATGTCGTCTGCCTCGTAGTCGTCCATCTGGTAGAGTGGCCAGCCGAAGGCTTGCAATAGTTCATGTAAAACCGGGATTTGTTCATAAAAGTCTGGGGGCGGCGGTTTTCGGCCAGCCTTATACTCCGGATACAGCTCGAGGCGGCGACGAATATTAGTTTTCGGCTTGTCCCAGGCCACGGCGACATAGTCCGGCTTAAGTCTTTTGATGACTTCGAGCGCCATAGTTGCAAATCCGTACACACCGCCCGTCGGTATGCCATCCTTGGTCGCCAAGTTTGGCATGGCGTAATACCCACGGTAAAACACGCTCTTACCATCGATCACCGCAAATCGCTTGCGTGCTTCCTCAGCCATATGTATTAGTATAGCCCACACGCTGTTGTTCCCTATAAAGTCAGGTAGATTCTGAGTTATACTTAGACTCAACATGAACACGGTGGGGCCTGATAAGCGCACACAGTACTACCGGCTAAGCTCGGACGCTGTATTGAAAGCACTCAGAAGCCATAGCCTCGGTCTTACCAACAGTGAGGCGGCACGTCGGCAAACCACACAAGGGGCAAATGTACTACCCGCCAGCCGCATATCTGATTCGTTCTTACTTTTGCAAGCCGCCGGCCATCCGTTTGTAGCCGTCACTGCTTTAGCGGCGGCGTTGGCGTCAACCATCAGCCAGACTGGCCTAGCACTACTACTCGCTGGTCTACTTACCGCGCATCTCGCACTTCGTTTCAGGCGCCTGCAGGCCCGGCTCAATCAAGTTACACTGGCTACCTTACCGTCGTCATACGTAAAAGTTACTCGCAATGACCAAACCCGCAGTTTGGAGGCTGCAATGCTGGTCGTCGGCGACATAGTGCATGTCGAAGCCGGCGAAATGGTGCCTGCCGACCTACGTATCCTTCAGGAACACGATTTAGTCGCGAACGATTCTCTACTATTCGGGGGCAATATTCAAACACGTAAGTTCTCACACACCGTGAATCAAGCAGTGCCGCTGATTGCCCGCAACAACCAGCTATGGGCTGGATCGTCAATCGTCCAAGGTACTGGGCAAGGTGTAGTCATTGCTATAGGCGTTCAAACAGAACTTGGCAGAATCACTGTCCTTCATAGAACAGCACAACTGAATAAACTTACCCAGGAAATGCGTGACCCGAGCCGTTACCTGTTTAGCGTACTGGTCGCGGCAGGGTTACTCGCCCTAATTCTGCTCGGTTGGCAGTCCGCCAGCAGTGCCGCTGACATACTGCTCGCATTGCTACTATTTGCAGTGAGCGTTGTACCGAACGGTGTTGAGCTTACCCGTTGGTTGCTTCCTGTTTACGCTGCCCGGGGCATAGCGAAGGGGCACAGCACAAACGTACAAGCTGCTACCCTAGCGACGCTTGGCGATACTGATGTAGCTATCATTGATACGACAGATGCGGCTAAAAACATTGTAGTCGCAGCTGCAGTAACTATCGGCCGCACCACCTACATGACCGAAGACACTGGCTACGAACCGATTGGCAAGGTTTTTGACGAAAATGGCAAAACGCTGACCCGCAAACAGCTGGCCAACCTAGAACTCCTGTTTGAAGCTTGTGCCCTAGTGAATAGCGCCGCCGTGCTTCGCCCCGATACACATCATAAAGAGTGGCATGCTCGTGGCAATTTATATGAGGTTGCCGCGCTGGTCTTGGCACGCAAGGCTGGGCTGAATACTGAGCGGCTGCAAACCAGCCACGAATTACTGCATACATTTCCCTATGATGCCGGACGACAGCTGGCAAGTACAATACGGAGCTACGGCGACGACACTGTAGTATTTGTGCGTGGTAATCCGACCGCCGTCTTGGAACGCAGCCGAAAGTTGTGGGATCATGGCCATGTCAGAGCGTTGTCAACCAGTGATACATCGTTCTTCACCAAAGTGACTCCAGCCCTCAAAGGTAAGGCCTACATGGCGTTTGCATATCGCCTTCTGCCAAGCAAGACCGACCAACTTGCACTTGATATGAATGCC
>JANWHZ010000005.1 GCA_025450135.1 Candidatus Saccharimonadales bacterium | reverse complement strand
CTGATGGAGTGGCTACAGGCCCATCCTGCCCCTGTTAGGAGGACGAAAAGGCGTTCCCTGTCCGTTGTGTACCGCGCAACGAAATGGCGACTCCGAGATAGACTAACAGAGGTGGACATGATTCGGCTCGTCCTGGCATTTCAAACCGGGATCGCCACGAAGGAGTTAGCGAAACGATACGGCATCAACGTTAGGAGCGTCAGGAAGCTGCTGCGGGAAGAGGGAGTGAAGCGGAAGTCATGGAAGGATGTTCAGGTATGAGTGGGGTAGGCTCGGTGGGCAAGCTCCGACCTTGTGACGAATAGCATGCACCAGACTCCAGGAAGAAACTTCCTCTCGCGTCTACCGCAGCCTTGCTATGATTGGAGTGATGAACCGTAGCCAGTTGTTATGTTATACGCTCCTGCTGGTATGCACTATCGTTGGTGTTATATCTACCCCGGCCGCTGCCCATGTCCTAAAAACTGATGGCGTGATCGCTGCAGTACTGCACATTGACCCGAACGACCAACCGGTCAGCGGCGTGTCGACAACCTACATTCTCTTTATGGACGATACAACAGGACACTTCTCCCTATCAGCATGCAATTGCACGGTTACCGTCCTTGAGGATGGGAGGATAATTGCTACTCAGCCAGTGGAGCGAAACCCGCAGTCAATCCCCAGCGGCGTGATTACATTCCCACAGCCTGATGTATACCATCTCATCTTTAACGGGGCACCCCTCCAGCCAGGTGCTTTCCAGCCGTTTACGCTCGATTACCTTGAGCGGGTCACACAGGGGCCACGCAATAGCTCATTTTCAGCGTTATCATTCATCTGGCTCGGCGCCGTGGCACTCATTGTTGTCGTATCGTTCGTTGCCTGCTGGCTGCAGCTGAAGTACGATAAGGTGAAAGGGGACGAGATATGAAAAGAGCCATTCTTGCAGGTGCCCTGACCGTGTTAGCGACACTGTTTGTACCTGCGATTGCCTACGCGCACGTTACTGTTACGCCAGGTCAGGCCGACGTTGCACAAGAGCTAGTCTTTAACGTCAGTGCCCCCAATGAGAAGTTAGTGCCAGTGACCAGCATTAAGTTGCTGATACCTAGCGGCGTCAGTAACGTCATCCCCACTAGTAAGGACGGTTGGACGATCACCACGACTACCAACGGCGATAACGCCAACCCTGAAATCACCACAATTAACTGGTCAGGCACGATACCTGTTGGTCAGCGGCAGGATTTTAGCTTCAGCGCCCAGGTGCCCGGACAGGCAACAGAGCTCGATTGGAAAGCATACCAAACGTACGCTGACGGTAGTGTTGTTCATTGGGATCAGAAACCAGCCGGCACGGACGATGCGACGGGTGATGCCGGGCCGTACTCGGTCACCAAGGTCATAGACGACCTCACTGTTTCAAACTCGTCTACCGGGCCTAACATCGATTTCGGCCTCGTTGGGTCATACGCGGTGGCTGGCATCGCATTAGTGGTTGCCGCTGCAGCACTCGCATTAAAGCGAAGGTAGACTGGTCACCGCAGAGGCTAAAAGGCTTGGACTGGGTTAGTAGCTGTGCTGCGAACACTTGGACTAGTGGCAGCAGTTGATGAGTATGCCGTGGTACAGCTAGCGACTGGCATCAGCAGGGTCTACGCGCAGGTCGGCCCAACACTCACGCCATTTCTTCTCAGCAACTCGGGTGCATTATATACCCCAGAGAAGTAAGGCTGGTCGGGAGACAACGTGCTCAGGACTGGAGATGGGGTCATCGGCCAAAGCGAGCGGGCAATTTGCTTGAACGGTTCTGCTCCCCGCGACACTGCCGGCTTCATCATCGAAAGGCCGCTTGTGCAACCGACCCTAGGGGATTCGAACCAGGGCTAACAGAGACAAAAAACGCAGGCAATCGGTCGCCTGCGAGAAACCACAACAACTTAACAGATGAGCCGAAAATGGTGGAGCATAAGGGACTCAAACCCTTGACCTCATCCATGCCATGGATGCGCTCTAATCAACTGAGCTAATGCCCCAATTTGGTGATTAACGCCAGCACGCTGGAGCCACTGTCCAATTAAGCTTACATAGTAGCATAGACAGAGGTGCCTCGCTAGTAGTCATCAACGAAACGGTACGTTGCAGGCTCTGGAAAATATTCAGCGCCAGACTCCCCTTCACGTGCCATGAGCAATTGCACCTCAAGCCTATCCTCAGGCATGTTACGATCTGTAAACATCTGCTGGGCTTCACCACTATCTTCAAGTTGCCAAGTGGCAGGATTGGCTCTATTTACCCGCAAGCAACCCGGTAAGGTTACCAACTGTGCAAATTGGAGTCCCGTCCTTCCTACAAATGCCATATAAGCCCAGAAAGTTTGTTCATTGTAGGCTTCGACAATATGACCGTCTGCTAGCTCAAATTTGCCAACAATAAAGTTGTCTTCATCTGGAATATTCACGATACTTATCGTAATACAATTTTTATAATTAGCAACGTATGTACGAAAACAGACACACGAGTGTCTGTTTTCTTCGTGCGCGCCCACCCTGCGGCGGGTGCTTTTTGTATTGATAGTGTTTGTTTTGCAAGCGCCGCTTTGATGCGCACGAACTATCTTAAGCATAATCACTATTTGGGTTGTGTCAAGAAAGCACGCAATTGATCCTGAGCTTCATGTCGCATAGAAGTGCGCATTTGCTCGTCGTCATCTAGCTCAGCCCGCGTTTTGTCCATACCGTCGCTGATAAAGATCTCATCCCAGCCAAAACCTTTGTGGCCACGCGGATGGTCGGCAATGACCCCGCACATCGAACTCTCAAAAAAGTGCATAGTCTTACCGTCATATAGGCAATAGCAAATCGCAGCCAGTGCACAACGCGTAGGTTGGTTATCGAGCATACGGCACATTCGTTCAGTACCGATTTCCTGGATAAACCACTTGACGAATGTGCCCGGCAACTGCCCAAGCGCATCGAACCTCAGTGACACGTCTTCAACAAGTACGGTTCCACCGATCATGTCATAAGCACGGCGTGCTTTATCTTCAACCACAATGCGCAAATCCAGCGACTGTATTTCGTCCAAATCTAATTTTCGGTGGGCAATCGGCACGTTTAGCCATTTGGCTAAATAATCCGCTTTATGTTGGTTGCCGGTTATGAATACAATGTCGCTCACGATTATCCCAGCATCTTGAGCAAATCGGCTTCTTTGATCTGCTGAATGCCCAGCTTATCTGCTTTCGCAAGTTTGCTAGCACCTACGTTTTCGCCAACGACAAGGTAGGTGGTGTCTTTGCCAACACTCGGCTGGAAGGTGCCTCCGAGTGACCGTATTTTCTCGGCCGCAACGTCACGGCCCATAGTTGTCAGCGTACCGGTAATCACAAAATTCTTGCCACGGAGCGGACCGGCAGCTTTTGACTGGTAGAATGGTCGCACCCCGAGCTGCTCAAATTTATCGAGCAGCTTTTGGTTATCGCTGTCTGCGAACCACCCGAGGATCGACTCGGCAACAATCACGCCAACGCCATTTACGTCTTCCAATGCTTCTAGTGTTGCTCCCTGTAGCTCCTTGAGCGAACCGAAGTGTTCTGCCAAGTCAATCGCCGTTTGCGAACCAACATGACGTATACCTAAGCCGTACATAAACCGCGGTAGTTCCGGCTGTCGCTTCTCCTGTATCGCATCAACTAACTTTTGGGCGGAAATAGCCGCAAATCTATCGAGTGCCACGACCTGCTCACTGGTCAACGTATAGATATCTGCCAAGTCATGGACAAGTTTGGCATCAACGAGCGCTGCGACGTTTTTCTCACCGAGAGTGTCGATATCGAGTGCCGCTTTTGACGCAAAGTGAAGCAGAGCTTGCTTGAGTAGCAACTTAGCTGTCGCGCCTTTGACACGATAGACTGCCTCGCCTTCTGGCCGCACAAACTGCAACTCCGGATACTGGCGGTGCAGCTCAGCTTCCATATCGAACGCGCGTGTAGCTGGTGGTCTAAGCTCAGCAAGTACACGAGAAACTTGCGGGATAATGTCACCGGCTTTAAATATGATTACGGTGTCACCGACACGGATATCTTTACGCACGATTTCATCGGCATTATGCAGACTGGCGTGTTGTACTGTCGTTCCCGCTACTACCACTGGGTCAAATACAGCAACCGGCGTCGCCGCGCCAGTTCGGCCAATACTCAGCACAATATCACGTACTGTAGTTGTCGCTTCCTCAGCAGCGTATTTGTACGCCACCGCACCACGGGGAGCCTTGCCAACCACACCAAGCATGGCAAATAATTTGCGGTCGTTTAACTTGATGACCAGGCCGTCTGTATTGAACGGCAAGTGATGCCGTTTCTTGTCCCACTCGTCAACAAAATGCATTATTTCATCCACGTTGGTTAGCACCTTGGCCTGCATGTTGGCAGCTAAGCCAAGTGCCCGCAACGCTTCGTATGCAAACATGTTAGTCGGCACTTCGTCCGGGTTGTCACGCAACAGGTCGTATGCCCTAAATCGCAATGGTCTGGCAGCAGCTAGTTTTGGATCTAACTGCCTGATACTGCCGGCTGCCAAATTGCGAGGGTTCGCATACAGCGGCAATCCTTGAGCTTCGCGATCTTTGTTCAACGCCGCAAAATCCTTTTTGTGGATAACGACTTCACCGCGGATTTCGGTTCGGGCCTGCAGAAATTGTTCGTAGCCTTCCGTGTCTCTGAGTGCAAATGGCACACTGTCTATCGTGGCGACATTGGCCGTCACGTCTTCACCAACAAATCCATCGCCGCGCGTGACTGCTTGTATGAACTTGCCGTCCTCGTAGACCAGCGCGCAGGCAAATCCATCCATTTTTATATCGCAGAAAAAGTCATGCGTATTACCTGGCGCTAACTTGTCAGTCCGCTCAATCCAGGCGACTACTTCCTCACGGTTGAAAACGTCATTCAGACTGATCATCCTCGTGCTATGACGTACTTGCTTGAACCCTGGTAGCGGTTCGCCGGCAACCCGCTGTGTCGGACTATCCGGGGTAATAAGCTCAGGATAGGCTGACTCGAGCTCGCTCAGCTCATGCTTGAGCGAATCAGCTGCCGCCTCGCTCATAGTTGATTCGTCAAGCACGTGGTAGTGATAGCGGTAGTCGTTAATGAGATTCCGCAAGCGGACTATTCGCCCTTCGGCTTCTTTTTTGGACGGGATGTTCATACTAATAAAGCTTTGTAGAGCGTATACATGTACACATGCACGACAACGAGCGTAAGCATAGATAGCACAAAGAAGATCCACTGGGCCACCACCGGCAAAAACCAAATGAGTGGCAGCATGATAGCGCCATTTATAACCAGTAAGGCGACTGGCAGAAAGAGCAACTTACGCAATATCTGGCCACGCCGATAGCGAACGACCTGCCGCGCACTTCTTAACGCACGCCAGGGCGTCATGTCAGGCAGCGTCACAATGTACAACGCAAAGAGCGACGAGCACAGCATGTAGACCGTAGTAAAGGCAATCGTCAGCGACAGCAAACCCCATAATAATTGCTCTATTCCCGTCACCGCAATGCCGGTGCTGATAACGATCACATAGATCAGACCACCGACAAGCAGGGGGATCGCCTGCAATAGGACAACAACAAGCACCAGCACAAAGGGCACCAATGGGTAGATGCCCTTGTAGAAAGCATCACGTATACGAATCATATGGCCAGCTAAGACTTGTCTAGTGGCCCATATAGTTGCCAGGCTGACGACCAGTAATACAAAGAACTGATAAGGGCCGGCTGTCGGGTTGGCGTCATTCCCTGTCGAACCTAGTAATGAAACAAAGACCGAAAAGTCAGTCGCAAGCTGGCCGGGGTTGCCGCCAAGGCTTGCAGCGGTCTGCTGCTTCAGTGTATTCACATCAGTCCCGCCACTTAGTCCACGCACCAACACCATGTTGAGAATGCCGTACATCAGTGCAAGACCGAGAAATACACGTTTGTTGCGCCAGATGAGACCAATAGCTTGCCTGAACAGCCCCCAACTACTAGGCAAACGAACGGGGTGTTTGACCCGGCTGAATCGAAACGGCCTAGAGACCGGCACATGGAGCCGGCGCGGCTTTATTGCAGCTGCGGCGTCCTTAGCAGTTGGTTTCTTTGTCGACGGTGTTTGCTTCCGCTTGATGGGCTTGGCTTTCGGTTTAGCGGTCGTTCGGGTACGCGGCATAGATGTATAGTAGCACTCCGTTAGGCAGCCAGCTAGGCGTGGTCTTCCATGTGCTGTAGCCGCGCTATCCTGTCAGCAATCGGCGGGTGGGTGTCAAACAATGCTGTCAGGCTATGTGTCCGGAGCGGATTAGCAAAAAATAAATGTGCGGTCGCGGTATTCTGGCGACGCATAGTACTGCCAGTGCGTGCAATTTTTTGTAATGCACTGATCAAGCCTTCCGGATAGCGTGTGGTGAGCGCTGAAGTGGCGTCAGCCAGGTATTCTCGTTGGCGTGAAATCGCTAGCTGAATCATCATGGCCACGAGTGGCGCTAAGATGGCGGCCACGACGCCAAGTAATAACAACATACCCTGCCCTTCGCGTTCCTCGCGGTCGCCACCCCGAAACCAGGTCATTCTGAGCATAATATCGGCGAGAAGCGAAATAACGGCAGTCAGTGCAAAGGCAACCATTGAAACACGCACATCATAATTTTTGACGTGCCCGAGCTCGTGTGCGAATACTCCCTGTAACTCGTCGTCACTCATAATCTCAAGCAGTCCGGTTGTCGCACAGATCGCAGCATGTTTTGGATCTCGACCGGTGGCAAACGCGTTTGGCGAGGGGTCGTTCATGATGTAGACCCGCGACATAGGCAAACCGTCAGTTATGCTCAAATTTTCAATGATGCGCCATAAGCGTGGGTTATCTGTTTTTTGGATTTCCCGCGCTCCGTTGACCGCTAAAGCCATACTGCTGCCCGCGTAATAGGTGAAAATCGCATAGATAATTGTGCCGATAAGCACACCGTAAAAGGTGGTTGGCTGCCCGCCAAGATATTGATTGAACAACCAGGCGATTAGGCCGACCAACGCCACGAAGACGGCCATAATAATGACCGTCTTGCGCTTGTTTGCTGCAATTTGGCTGTACATGAGCCGAGAGCCTTAACTTAGAACTTTACTTCTACCGGCAGCTCAGCTTGAGCGTATGCCGACTCGTCGAGCTCAAAGAAATCGCGATCCTTCGTGAAACCCAGCATATTGGCAAATACGCTGGTCGGGAAAATCTTACGCTTGGTATTGAAATCGCGCACCACGCCGTTATAAAAGCGGCGAGAGGCCATGACCTTGTCTTCTGTGTCAGTCAGCTGCGCTTGCAGGTCGCGAAAATTGTCGCTCGCTTTCAGCTGTGGGTAGTTTTCTGCGACTGCGAATAGGCTCTTCAGTGTTTGCTGAAATTGATTCTCTGCCTGTGCCGTTTCTGCTACACCCTGTGCGCTGAGCGCGTTGGCCCGGGCTTTTGTCACGTCCTCAAATACGCTCTTCTCATGGGTCGCGTAGCCTTTAACGGTGTTGACTAAGTTAGGAATTAAATCGTAACGTCGTTTGAGCTGAACAGTTATGTCGCTCCACGCTTCATCGGCTTGGACATTTAATCTCACCAATCCGTTGTACATTGCCGCCACTATAATAACGAGTAGAACTACAACCGCTACAATCACCAGAACGAGTGTCATATATGCTCCTTATTACTGCTTCTAGTATACAACGGACGAGCCACACTTGTCGCCGTAACCGTGTATCATAGAGCTAATGGCTGGCAGTACTCACCACCAACGCGAGCGACGGATTTGGTCATTTTTACTTGTCGCAGGACTGACCACTATTTATGTTAGCTACGTGCTGACGCAACCTATTTCCGCCCTGCAACCTATCGTAAGCTACCACTTTTCCCAACAAGCCAAGCCCGTAAATTTGCAGTGGTCCAGTTATGGGGCAGACGCGGTAGGAGCTGTGGGCTACGGCGTGCTAGAAACGCATGGGCTAGACACGCCGATCCCAACCGCCAGCACAATTAAAGTCTTAACTGCTTTGGCAGTACTTCGGCAAAAACCACTGTCTCTTGGCGACACCGGACCGCTCATCACCATTTCACAGGATGACATGAATAGCTACCATTCCTTTGTCGCTCGTGACGGGTCAGTCGTGGCTATTGAGGCGGGCGAACAGCTCAGCGAGTATGAAGCACTCGAGGCGCTCCTTCTGCCATCAGCGAATAATATTGCCGAAACATTGGCGCGCTGGGCATTCGGCACTATCGACAGCTATACGGCATCCGCGAGTGACTACGCCCATGAGCTCGGTATGACGCAGACTACCGTTACCGACCCGAGCGGTTTCGACCCCACAACGGTCAGCACAGCGCGCGACCTTGTTATATTGGGTGAAGCTGCCATGACAAACCCGGTCATTGCTGAAATCGTTGCCAAACCAACTGCAGAGATCCCTGTCCAGGGCGAGATTAAGAACGTCAACTTCCTGCTTGGCCAAGACGGCATCATTGGTTTGAAAACGGGGAATAACGACCAGGATGCCGGCGCGTTCTTATTGGCAAGTAGCCAGATGATTGGCGGCCATAAGATCACGATCATCAATGCCATTATGGGGGGACCGGACCTCTGGACGACTATGAATGATTCGCTCAAGCTTTTACAAAGCACCATCTCCGGGTTTACGTCCATAACGATTAGCCAGCAAACAACCGCTGCTAGATACACGGCTCCTTGGCAAGGTTCCTCAACTGCTATACCAGCCACCTCG
The DNA here is from genome assembly GCA_025450135.1 of Candidatus Saccharimonadales bacterium. Lineage (GTDB taxonomy): Bacteria > Patescibacteriota > Saccharimonadia > Saccharimonadales > UBA4665 > JANWHZ01. Next base: position 11,935 of record JANWHZ010000005.1, on the reverse strand, counting down.
CAGAGCATTGTACTCTGGCGCGATGCGGCAGCCAGTGCATCAATTTCGCTTGCGCCGCTGCAAGCATCATCTAAAGCCGGCAAGTCAGTCGGTTCAATCAGCATCGTGTCACGCGGGCACACGCTCGTCTCAGTGCCGCTCGTTCTCGCCCAAAGCTTTCCATCACCATCTGTTACGTGGCGCTTGTGCCATCCGGATAAAGAATAGGATACTACTAGAAAAGGCCGGTGCTTCCGGCCTTTTCTATGGTGGGTGATGAGGGGCTCGGACCCCCGACCTCCTCGGTGTAAACGAGGCGCTCTAGCCAACTGAGCTAATCACCCTGGTGCGGACGAGAGGACTTGAACCTCCACGTCTTGCGACACAGCCACCTCAAGGCTGCGCGTCTACCAATTCCGCCACGTCCGCATAGTGTTAGGCAGTACTCGCAATATCAGCAACTGAGCTAGCTTATCTTATCTGTTCTGGGGTAAAAACGCAAGATTCTACGCACGACTCTTAGAAGCGCGTCTGCGACGGTTACGGCGTTCCGCGTAGGACGTAACACCCCGAAAGGCGACAATTCCCCAAACAACGTTCAAGCACACATTGATAGTTGCGCCCTTGCTATACGCATAGATGCTGAGCAGTACGGCAGATACGAAGTTATCGAGTTCATACCACAAGCTTTTACCTGTCCACTTGCCGATGCTCGTGCGCCAGAACGCAAATAACAATACGACACCCCCAACCAGCCCAAGCCAATCAATTAATCCCCAATGCATGTCTAACTTCTCGGTAAATGTTGATGCAGGTGTCCAAGCGAATACTCCTGACGCAGGAGCGGCTTGATAGTGTCGATAGTAACGTCGATTTTAACACCAGGATTGAGCGTTCCATATGGATCAAAAATCTTCTTCACTTTAGTCAAAAGCTCATATGCTTCCTGGCCGTACATCTTTGGCAGGTATGGTCCACGCAAACGACCATCACCATGCTCGGCAGTGATTGTACCGCCGAGGTCTACTACCAGTCTGTAGTATTCATCCATAACCCGAAATGCGATCTGCCGGTCGCCAAGTTGTGACAAGTCAAGGTAGGGCTGTACGTGAAAGTTAGCATCCCCAGCATGGCCCCATACCGCTGCCTGCAAATGGTTGCGCGATAAGATGCTATAGAGCCCACTTAAGAATTCCTCTACCCTGTCGAGCGGTACGGTGCCATCTTCGATCAGTGGCAACGCTCGGGTTCGTCCATCCGCGTGATTAATGACCGTAGCAGAGGCGTGGCGAATTCGCCAAAGCGCTTCTTGGTCATCAAGGTCGGTTACTACCTGGACATGGCTGGCATACTTCTTGAGTGTTTTCTCGCCTTTATGAGCACTCTTCTTCTGGGTGCGACCGTTGTCGTCGTACTCCACGAGGAGCAAAAACTTTGGGTACGGTGTTGGTAGTACGTCCTTAAGTTGAGAGGGGCTCACCGAGCTGACGAACGTAAGCAAATTACCGTCGACGACTTCCATGGCACTTGGCCGGTCGTGCTCACCCCGCAATGCTACGATCGCTGCCTGGAGCTGGCTTAGCTCGTCGAATGCTGCAGCCAGCAGTGTCGTTTCTGGATTGTGCAGTTCAGTATGCAGTGTAATTTCTGTTACTAATCCAAGCGTACCTTGGGAACCGACAAATAGGGGCGTTAAGTCGAAAGACCCGTCCTTGTGTCGAATGTCGAGTAGGTCATATCCAGCTGAATTCTTAGTAACTTTGCGCGCCAGCGTCTCAAGCAGCTGCTTATTTTCTTCCAGTAGGGTATCAAGAGAGCGATAGATTTCACCTTCCAACGTCGTCAGACCGAGCTTTTTGTCTAGTTCGCGCTTGCTCAACCGGCCTGTACTTATCGCTTCGCCGTTAGCAAGCACCACACGGAGTGCCTTGACGTAGTTGCGTGTAGAGCCGTACTTGACACTCATTTCACCCGACGCGTTATTAGCGACGGCGCCACCAATGGTTGAATACTCAACTGAAGCTGGGAACGGGGGTAAGAACCGGCCGTGCGTCTGCAAGGTTTGCTGCAGTTTGCCATAGTTGATGCCTGGTTCAACGACTACAACGCCTGTCTTGCTATCGAACTCTAAAATACGATTCAAATGCGCTGGGAACGCCATGATAATACCACTGCCAATCGCCGCTCCTGACAAGTCAGTGCCTGCTCCACGTGCCGTAATCGGCACCACGCGATTACGTTCAGCGAGCTGCCACGTAAAACGTGCCACTTTGCGCACATCACTCTCATTACGAGGGTAGACTACTAGGTTTGGAGTCAGCGTAAAAATGCTGGCATCCGTAGCGAAATAGCGACGTGCGTCGCTCGAGGTAGTAACTTCGCCACTGACATGTTCCTGGAGATATTGGCTAAGCTTATTCACAATATGCACACCTCAACTAGATTTTCTGTTTGTCTGCAGTAATCATAACATACACAAAGCTTATGTTTGGGCGAGGCAGTTTGCGCGGTTTTTTGCTTGACTCTTTTGAAGCGTCTCGATACTATCATCCGGTTCGGCAAATGTGCTGAACAATTTGGCGCTGCACAATCGCAGCACCCTTGCGAGGAGGACTATTCATGTCTGCGCGGCCAACATCGTGGCACATCGGCGAGATTCTCGAGGCACCTGATCTTGAGATGCTGAAAGCTAGCGTGCACAGCGGTGCCGTCGTGAAAGTCATAGTCTTTGACGGCAACGCCGGCGGACGAATGACGCTGTTACTGACTGTCACTGCATTCGAAGAGCATACGACCGAGCGTGGCCGAACGTGGCCTGTTGCACATATTCAGTACGAAAGTGCTGCCAGCGCCAGTTCAAAACAGGCCGAGCTATATCCGCGACAGTTTGTGGCTGAGCAAGTTCATAATTACCTGGGCGAATTTGACCACGGTACATTAAACGCATTGTAAGCCCGTCAGAAGGGTGTTGTTGGCGCTGCCGGCGTCACCCTTCATACTGTCCTCCTCGTACACTCTAAAATTGTATAAAGAACATAATCTATGTGTGACTAACTGGGTACCGGTGCGAGTAAATGTGACTGAAGGTCACCTCTACTCGCACCTGAGCACCATCATAGACATCCTTGTCCACTAGTTCTAGCCCTTGGCGAGACCGAGTAGCTCGAACGAAGCGTGCGCAATGTCCGGGTAGACCGTCACACCGAAGTCGGCAGATGTAGCACCCACAGTAATACCGTTGGTAGGCGGGTTGCTTACATCGTGCGCGATTTCCGTCTCGTCCAAGGTCGCCGATGCAGTGAGCGGATAGTATACGTCGATGACGAAAGGCACCGCTGCCACACTGCCGACACTACTGATCCCGTCATACTCCTGGACGTTGAACGCTGACCCTGCCTCGAGTAGAAGCAAGGTGGAAGAGGTCTGACCGTCCGTGATCACGTAGGTGATTGCAATCACCCCGCCTCCGTTCGGATAGGTCACCGTCCAGCCGGCAGTCAGGTCAGTCGGTTGCAGTTGATACTGCATGTGGCAGTATCCGTGAACAGGGGTTTCAGATCCTATACCGACGACTTTGTCTGGGCCACTGGTGTCAACTTCTGGGTAGAGGAAGTCACCAAAGCATGGGCCTGACGTGGGCTGCGCAGCTTCGGTAGCCGCGACTTGAGTAGCAACTCGTGACGACGGCGAGATACTCGCGGTCGGCATACTGACACGGGCCACGGTGAGCGGCACGGCGAGCACAAGCACGCCCATAGCTACCCACAGAAACCAGCGCTGTTGCACCATGTTCCTAATCCGTTGCATCTGAGGGTTCTCCCTTTGAGCTCTTCTCAGTTCAGCTGAGCGCGTCGGTCCCAATGACCAAACTACAAGTCTCTGCTTTCAGAGAGGCTCGGTCTGGCATAAAACCATGCTTTTATGCTCACGCCGAACCTCTCGTACACGCAGAATACGTCTATGAAAGGTACTATCTTTACTATGAAGGAGATGGCCAGCTGGCACCTGCAACTCCATTGAAAAGATGTATTATATATGCCACAACAATTGCCACGTGTCAAAAGATTGTGTCTGCGTACTTTTCGAAGCAAAGAAAAAAGGCCCACTTGGGACCTTCTTGCTTTGGTGCGCGAGAGAGGACTTGAACCTCCACGAGTGTAACCTCACTAGTACCTGAAACTAGCGCGTCTACCAATTCCGCCACTCGCGCAGGTTTGAATTGGAAGTAGCTTAGCTGCCAACGAGCTAAAGACAGGACCATCTTATCTGTTTTAGGGCAAAAACGCAAGATTGGCAGGCACTGCTTATGTGTCTATTTAGTCACCCAACCAGTGTGGATCATCCAATTCTGCACATTACGGAAACGATCGGCGTCGGTATTGATTGGCGACCCTGCCAAGCCATACACGTTCTCATGGCTAATGTATAGTAGTCGCGGCTGGTAGAGACCAAGAGCAGGAGCATCTTGCTGCCAGGCCTGCAAAAACGACTTATATTTCACTTTGCGAAGCAGCGGATCGAGCCGTGTACGCCCTGCCTCAAGAGACAAGTCGGCAGTGGTTGAGCTGTATTTCGAAAAGTTGTACTGCGTCGGTGAGCGCGGATCGTTTTGTGAGCTGTCCCAATATACATACACATCCGGGTCGGCGCCGATCGAGACGCCATCCAATACGGCATCATATTGGTGCAGAGCGAGCGAATTGCTTTGGAAGTCGGCCGGTGCCTGAAACTGCGCGGAGGCGTCGATGCCGACCGCACGCCACTGCGATACAAGCATAGTGGCCACTCGCTTAGATTCATAGCCATCGCTCGCGGTTAGTGTAAACGACAGTGTCTGACCGTTCTTTTCCCGCATGCCATGAGCATTCAGCTGCCAGCCGGCAGCATCCAACAGCGCTGTGGCCTGCGCTGCATTATCCGTGATCTGAGCCTCTGACGGGTCATAGGCAAACTGGTCCTTCAGCACTGGCTCATCGACAGGCACTGCGGGGTAACCAAGCTGACCGATAATACTACTGCGATCGGCTGCAGCTACCAATGCCTGCCGGACTTTCGGATCGTCAAGCGGCGGTGCGGTAGTCTGGAAAAATACATACACCCCGGCAGTGAATGGTAGATTGTATATATGTGACTGCTTGTCGTTAGCGATATCGACTGGCGCATGGTCTAGACCAACCATAGAGGTGATCTCCTGGTTACGGTAAGCCGCAATCATGGCGTTCTGGTCAGCATAGGCATAGATACTGAAGCTCGTCAGCCTAGGCATACCCGCCCAATAGTGACTAAAGGGTGCCAGCGTAATTTGTGCTTCCGTCTGATCCGATACGCCAGAAATACCGATAGAGCTCCAGCGAAACGGGCCCGCACCTACTGGATCAGCCGTATTGAAAGTCGCCGAGCGCAAGTCAATCGGGTCAACACGTTGAAGCAAGTGCTTCGGCACAATGCCATTGGTCAAGCCGTACGGGAATGAACTGAGCGGGTTCGGTAACGTGAAGGTGACGACGTTATCATCAATGGCCTGCACAGTAACCCCTCGCCAACTGGCGTAGAGCGGCGACTGGGCGTCGGGGTTTTGGATAGTATGGTAGGTAAACAACACGTCATCCGCGGTGAGCGGTTCGCCGTCCTGCCAGACGAGGTTTGGCCGCAACCTGACAGTGTAGACTTTACCTGCGGGATCAGCACTCCAACTTTCCGCTAAGTCGCCAACAAGCCGATTTTGGTCGTCATACTTGAGTAACCCTGCAAATAGGAGACGAGAAACGGACGTATCAACATCGTTTACCGCATAGAGTGGATTGGCGGTCGTAAATGTTCCAGCGATACCTTCTGTAAAACGCCCGCCGGGGACTGGCTCCAGCGACTGGTAATAGCTACGCAAGCCTATGATTTGAGTCGTTAATAGACCGGCCACAATGGCGCAAACACCAACCCAGATCACCATAAACCGCCACACGAGTTTAAGATGGCCAAATCGCGAAAAGCCATGCTTCTCAATCGCCCGCCCAGACTCATGCACTGCTGCCAGCGTCTGGGCAGCACGACGTCGCCACATACGTCGCATTCGAAGTTTCAGAAGGTGCGGGCTCATAAACGCTCGGACCCTGCCGTTCTCTTATCCAAAAATACTCAGAACAAGCGATAGGGCAAATACCATAGCGCAGATAATGGTCAATTGGAATATTGTTTTGTCAGTGCCACGTCGAGAGGTGTTGATTTCACCCGCACCGCCCAAGCCAGCACCAAGGCTAGCGCCACGAGTCTGCACTAAGATCAAAACGGTCATCAGCACCATTGTGACAAGAGTAAGGTAATTAAAGATGGTCATAGCTTATGGTTATCCTCCAGCAGCGCTGTTATTATCCAGTTTAACAGGCCAATGATAATCCCGGCAAATACCGCCGACCAAAAGCTGGTAATTTGCAGTGGCTTATAGAGCCCACTTGCCATATATACCACCAAACCGTTAACGATGAACATAAACAGGCCCAGGCTTAAAATGATTGCCGGCAACGATAGAATGATCAGAAGCGGCTTCAGCAGCATATTCAATATAGCCAGGATAAAACCCGCTGCAATAATGACGCCGGCACCACCACTATAGGTAATGTGACTACTTAAACCGGCAGCCAACCAAAGTCCGAGACTACTCGCCGCCCATCGTATAATGAAATGCTCAGCTAAGCTGCGATGCATATTAGCACCATTATACCATTCGTCCGCTGCTGTTAGACGAGCAGCCGCGGCAGTCCGGCTGACAAAACCTTGGCGCCGTTCTCAGTAATGAGGACGTCTTCTTCAATACGTACACCGATCCCCTCTTTTGGTATGTAGATACCAGGCTCGATAGTCACGACCATATTCGGCTCAAGTGGCAAATGATAGTCACCCGCGTCATGGACGTCGAGACCGAGGAAATGTGGTGCGTGCGGGTAGTATTGCCTAATCGCATCGTCACTAATACTTTTTATAAGCCCTAGTTTACGCAGCTTCTCGCCCATGAATTGCCTTAGTTGCTGTTCATAAAAGGCATAGCTAGCGCCTGGTCGCAACTGGTTAATGCCGAATTCTAAGACATCATTTACCGCTGCAACAACGTCATGCTGACGCTTAGTGGCCTTACCCTTAACCAGTGTTCGTGTGATATCTGCGGCGTAGTGATTATACTCAGCGCCTACGTCTACCACGATAAGTTCGCCGTCTTTGAGAGGTGACGCATTCCGGGTATTGTGTAAGACACAGGCCCGTGGGCCGCCCGCGACAATTGGCTCGAATGCATGACCGGTCGCACCACGCCGACGAATGCCACGAGTAAATTCCGCTTCTAACTCATACTCGAAGCTATATGCATCTAATTTGCTGCGGCGTGCTGCGTCTTTTATTGCCGCCAGTGTGATATCAATAGCATCTTGTACAGCTAGTAGCTCCTGTGGCTGCTTAACCATACGCATTTTCGTTATATGCGACCGGAGATCGAGTAGCTCTAGCTTAGGGTTAGTTTCCTGCATCCGCCGAATAACTTCAGCGCGGGCAGGGTTGGTGTACAGTCCAAACGCTTCCATGTATTTCGGATTGGCTGCTAAGGTTGCGACGTGACGCACATGATGCAGCTTAGCTTCCAGCTGTCTCCAACCTTCCTTTTCGTCCAGGATAGTGTCTATACCAGAAACACGGCGTACCAGATCAAGGTCGACAGCACCATCAAACCAGTTCTTTACATCCCCTTGTTGCGGCAGGATAAGGTACTCTTTGGCCTTATCCATCACGAGCACCGCGTTCGGCTCATCGACGCCAGTTAAGTACCAAAAACTGCGGTCTTGATGAAACGGATACGCCTCATCGCTTGCTTTTTGGAGCAGGCCATTTGCACTAATAACTATTGGCGCAGTGCCTGTAAAGAGCTCGTGCAAGCGTCGGCGATTGCCCGCAAAAAACTCACTCGTGAAAGAGATATTCCCCATAAGACAAAGATTGTATCAGTATACACCTTCGCCGGCTTGCTACAAATCAAATGCGCAGGGCTAGCTATGCAAACTCGCATGAATGAAAGCTGCCAACTGGCTGTAATAATGAGTGAACAACCAGACATCTATGGCAATTAAGAGTGGCAAAACGACAAATGTTTCTTCCCATTTACCCGTCGTTACACGCAGACGCTTAATCGGTGGAATGCCAAACTTTATCGGCAACGGCAACAACCACGGCACACCTTCTTTCGTCAGCGTGTCCATAACAAGATGTGACACCACGCCTATCATGAATGCCCACCAAACGATCTGAATATCGATATGCCCTAAGATTGGATGCAAAAATTGCAGGAGCACATGCGCTATGAGGCCGAATAAGATAAGACCTACGATTGAATGGCTAATAAAGCGATGTCCACCAATAAGTGTGTCAAATACTTTGCCAAACAATTTGCCGACAGGCAGGTTACGCCAGAATGGCGCGGTAGGTTGATCAATATCCGGAACAATGCCACCGATCTGATTGGCGAGTAATGCCGCCACAATCGTTGACAAGGCTAACGTCTGAGTAGGCTGGATAACCGCAACCAGTGCCAAAGCTGTGATCGCCGCTACGTCGTGTGTGCGTGCTGTCATCTCGTATAGTACACCTCACCCTTGCACCTGCTCGACGTCGCTGAGGAACTTTCTAGCTTTCTTAAGCACTGCAGTAGCTGGCTCGGCACGTCGATGCCGAGCGGGTATAGAGAACCACCACCGATGCTCAAGCGTATTCGGCGACGCATTCCATTTACAGATAAGCTACAGTTCGACATAAGGTTACGCAATTCAGTACAGTATACCGCTTGCGCTTCAAAAGTGCATCGGAAAAGGCTACGCATCGATGCTCGGCTTGTGAGGCTGCAGATACGACCGCAGTGACGCCGCCTTCTTAGGGCCAAGCACTGCAGTCAGTTCTTGTTCGCTTGCATCCATCACTGCGCGGGCGCTACCAAGTGCACGTATCAGTTTTTTACGGGTAGCGGGTCCTATTCCTGGGGCTTCATCGAGCACACTAGAGGATTGACGCTTTACTTTGAGCACCGAATGATAGCTGACGGCAAAGCGATGTGATTCGTCACGAATACGTTGGAGCAGCTTAACCAGATTAGTACTATGTGGCAAGCTCACCAGGGTAAAGTCTTCACTTTCGGTAGCAAAACCACCAAGACGGTGCAGCTCTAGCTCGTTGAGGCTCACGTTGGAACGATGCTTTTCGATGACTATTTGCTCTTCCCTTTTGGCCAAACCGATGCATGGCAGGGAAGCGTGCCCTGATTCGTCACGGGCTCGCAGTGCGGCGTCAAGCTGGCCTTTGCCACCATCTATTAACAGAAAATTTGGTTTACCCCAGTCTTGTATGTTCTTGTCGCTTAACCGGCGGCTGATAGTTTCATTCATATTGAAGAAATCATTATTGTGATCTTTTCTGGTCTTAAATTTTCGGTACTCTCGCTTGTCACTGACACCATTTGTAAATACCACCATACTTGCTACCACATCAGTACCCTGCATATGTGAGATGTCGTAGCCTTCAATTCGTCTTGGCATTTCCCCTAAACTTAACAAGTTAACTAATTCGTTTAGAGCATGGTCTTTACTAATATCTTGGAACTCTTTGTCACTAAATATTACTTGACGTGTTAAGCTTTGAAGAGAGAAGAGCTGATTGCGTAACTTCGCAGCAGCCTCAAAATCTTTCGCATGGGCGGCTCGTTTCATATCACGCTCAATCTCTTTTTCTACCGTTTTGCGCTTGCCTTCTATTACTGCCATAAGCTTGCGTAGGTTTCCCCTGTAGTCCTCCAAGCTAGTCTTTCCTTCCTCGAGACCAGGATCAAGACCAAGATGATAGAACAGGGTTGCGCGCCTCTGCCCGATAGTCCGTGAGGTTGCGAACGGAAACACACGGCGTAACGATTTTAATGCCTGACGAACACTGAGAGCGCTCAGGTAGGGTCCGAAGTAACGAGCACCATCGTCGAGTGGACGGCGCGTGGTAGTAACAGTAGGGAAATCGCTTTGGTAATCGATTCGGATATACACCATTGACTTATCGTCACGGAGCAAAATGTTGTATCGCGGCAGGTATCGCCGAATCATCTCAGCTTCTAAAAACAGCGCCTCGATTTCACTATCAACCACCATCCAATCGGTGTCGGCAATCTCGGCAACAAGAGCGTCAGTTTTTGGATCTCGAACTCGTGACTTCTGAAAGTATTGTCGGACTCGATTTTTCAGTACCGCTGCCTTACCGACATAGATAATCTGGCCCAGTGCGTTTTTATGGAAATACACGCCTGGGTTTTTAGGCAGCTCTTTTAACTTCGCCTCAAGTGCCTTGTTCACATAAGTAATTATATCGCCGAGCAGCCATATCCTACATCGACGAACTGTGCGGCTTATCAAGAGAATAGCGGCTGGCTGGAATACTATAATACTTCGGCAGGTAGCGTGTAAGGATATGCTGGTAGATGTTGACAACATCATTCGCAGCGATACCTTGAGTAGCAGCATCTGCTAATTCTTGCATTGTCAGCCAACGCAAATCTACTGACTCACCCTCTGATATTGACTGGCGCGGAGCAGCGGCTGCAATAAATGCGAAACTTAAATCGGAATGATAGTGGCTATCGGCAATGACATGGGTATTCATGAGCACCGGCACGGGGTGCACAATGGCATGTGTAATTTCGAGTAATGCATCGTCTGGCTGCAGTATGGCAAGCTCGTCGAAGGTGTAACCACACTCCTCAGCAAGCTCATGGGCCATAGCTTGCCATGGTGTTTCATCAAGTTCAATATGGCCGCCGATTTGCAGCAATAAGTGATGCTTACGATGCATATGCACCAATACGCGCGGAGTGCCATCATCAAACCGCATGATATATGCACTTACAGTCAAGTCATGCTGGTCGGGAGCTGTGTGTATGTGCGGCATACGTCTTATTGTACGGTAGCGTGGTTGCCGCACACAGTATACTTGCTAGCCTGGCAATCCTCACAGACAACAAACTGTCTGTTACAGCGTTGGTCGGCACAGTTGGTTTGTTCAGATGTACATGCGCCACAATGTACGCATGAGCCAACGTCTTTCGAGTGGTCACTAAAAGCAAGTTTCATGCGCTTGTCGAAGACGTAGCACTTGCCTTCCCAGTGCCCATCGTCACCGTATGCCTCGCCGTATTTTACGATACCGCCATCAAGATGATAAACATGCTGAAATCCTTTATGCTTCATGTAGGCACTGAGATACTCACATCGTATATCACCGGTGCAGTACGTCAGTATTGGCTCATCTTTTGGCAGTGATTGCAGCGTCTTCTTGATATCTTTGAAGGTTTTAATTTTCGGCTTAATCGCACCCTTAAACGCCCCGATTTCCGACTCATAATCATTTCGGGCATCAAGAATTGACACGTCGGGGTGATCATCAATAAACGTATGCCAGGCTTCTGGCCGGAGCGGTGTACCCTTGTCAAACACGTTAAAATCTTCTTCTGGCGCCAACGTCACCAGTTCACGTCTGACTTTGATACTGAGCTTGGGGAAGTCCTCACGTGCGCCCGTGCTCCACTTGTACTCAATGCCCTTAAACTCACTAGTCAGGTTCATCTCGTGCGCATACGACTTGATGTCAGCAACATCGCCGCCAAGCGTGCCGTTAATGCCATGCTCTGAAATGATGATACGGCCCTGGAGGTGCAGACGAGTACACAATTCACGCTGCCAGCGCATGACCATCTGAGGGTCAGACAGCAACACAAATTTGTAATACAAAATAATCTTCTGCATAGAATATCTAGCGAGTTATCGATATAACGATGAGCACAAGTAAGAGCCCGACCAAAATACATCCTGCGATAATGTTCGCCATAACGAGCTGGCGTGGTGCGTGCCCGCGAGCGGCAGGTTGCGTGGCTTGTACGGAAGTAGCAGGCATGGTG
>JANWHZ010000004.1 GCA_025450135.1 Candidatus Saccharimonadales bacterium | reverse complement strand
GTACTACTCGTTGGAAAATATATCGTAAAGACTTCAGGCAGTCGTAAAGCCTGCGACAAGCACCGCACAATTAATTGCGGTCGAACCCTAAACAGCATGTCGATAAAAAAACAGTATAGTTCGTATGGGTTTAGTAGTGGTGAGCCACCTACGCCTTACGGGACGATAGGCGACTGCTAGTATAGCGTTCGACTATTAAGGTCATTAGTCCTCCAAGCACTAAGACACCACCGATAACTTGCATTGTGTAATTGGCGGCGTTGGCTGTAGCGATACTTTTATTTGCTGCTGTAACGCTGTTACCAAGTACATGCCGTGTTTGGTCAGCCAAGCGAGCTGTCACCTCAGCCAGTGGCATATCAGTAGTAGCGGGAGTAGGCGCAGGATTTGGGACGAATTGAAATACTTTTGGTGCTACAGTTGAATGTGGCTGCGGTGCTACACTGCTCGGGGTCTGAGAATCTTTAGGAGTTGGAGCAGGCGGTTGGGTGTATACCCCGAAGTTGCCGTACCAGTTCCCAAATATATTTATGAATAGTATGCCGAACCACCCGGTGAGGGCAACATTTGAACCATTCATGTTGAGCAGATTTACCGCTGTATTTGCGTTACCGCTGGTGGCATTTCCGGCATTTGTATTACCAGTGACGGCCGCATTTCCACTCATCGCACTGGCAGTAATATTATTGGTAATCGACTGATCAGCTGAGTTCGCCACATGAGCGGTATCAATATTGTTACTAGTAATGCCCGAGCCAAGCGCGGCAGCCGTTGCACCAGCCGGCGCGTTCATGATGACACCGACCCATGTACCGGAAACGTTTACGAATACGAGTAGACAGTTAGCGCCCACTATTTGATTGCCCGTCAGATTGAATATAGTTACCTTCGTTGCTGCAGCACCACTTGTCGCACTACCTGCGCTCGTATTATCCGCAACAGATGCGTCGCCGCTCAGGGCAGTACTTTTAACCGTATTAATTGTCGACAAGCTGCTGGTGTTAGATAGTCCTAAACTCTCGGCTTGCGATGGTGTCAGTGTCAAGGTGGACGTTGGCGCGTTACTTGCTATCAGGTTGTCAAGAAAACTCTGCGGCATAAGAATATTACCATTGAGATTGCCGTTCACGTTAATCACGCCGATAAATGACTTGCCGGAACTGACAACAGAGTTAATCATGTTTACCACGTTAGCGATCGCCGCGGCGTTACCGGTGGTGGCATTTCCGGCATTTGTATTATTCGCGACTGTTGCATCCCCGCTGGCCGCTGCCAAGTTCATATCGTTTTTGATTTGTCCATTCGTTTGGTTGTTGACCTGCAGATTAGCACTACCCAATGCACCACCCGTAGCAGCAGGTTGTAGCTGGTTAGGATCAATAACGAGATCACCTTGGATATCTCCGTTAATGTTCGCCACGAATGTAGTTACGTTGCCGCCCGCAAGCGGAGATGATGATTGGAGCGCATTAAGGAGAGTAGCCGTCACTGTGGCATTGCCGCTCGCCGCGCTGCCAGCAGCATCATTGTTGATAACTGAAGCGCTACCGCTTAACGATGTTTGTGTGAGGCTATTTTGTACGGTTGCATTATTGGTATTAGTAGTGGCAGTGCCGTTCGATAGATCCGAGGTGCCGGCTGTGCCAGAGTTGGAAGTGGGTACGGTGGGGCTAACTGGGACAGCGGCTGGCTGGCATGGTACGATCGAATTGGCAGCAATGATCGCACCGGCAGGTAAGCTGCGTACTTCTTCAGGAATTTGTGTAAACGCTTTGGCAGACGGATCATAGATCCAGACTTTCGTAGTCCACTGCCAAGTTGTGGTATCGCAGCTATATACAAGTGGCGCCTTTGGTGTGGCCTGCTGGGTAGCCGGGCTCCAGGTATAGTATTGGTTCTCCCATAGCCCAGTGCACTGATCATAGGTATAAGTCGCTGCATCAGAGCCGGTCGGTGACTTAATGCCAGTCGGTACTGGTGCAACTGGCGAGCATGACGCATTTTCCGTCGGCGCCGAACTGTCTGCGCCATCGGCAAGTGCGTACGGTGCCGGCATAAATCCTATGAAAAGCATGGCGGCCAGTCCGCATACGCCTCGCTGAACGATAGTCCTTATCTGATGCTTTCGCATGTGGCAGCCTACCTCCCTTTTGATTAGTTTGCTATGCAGGGTGGAGTGCGGGTGAGCTGAAGTAGCAGCAGCTCCCCCGCCCCATGTATCTAACGATTAATAGTTAATGTGCAAATTAGTTATTAATCGTGAGTGACACAGTACTCGTGCTTGTATTGGAAGCGTTACCCGTTGTTGCGCTGCCGCCGTTGGTATTACCAGAGACGTTGGCTGTCCCAGACTTTGCAGACTGCTGGTTATCTGTCGTCAAACAGATGTTGTTGTCGTTTGAGACGTTAACCGAAAGCTTATTCACATTCACTACCTTGTTATCTGAGTTCGGTCCGCTATTGGTAATGGTGCCGCTGTTCGACGGAGCAGCCATACTTCCACCGAGCATATCGGTTGGCATTGTATTGGTTAGGCTGACTGTTGCACCAAATGAGCTTGTATTTGCTGCTGCTCCGCTACCTGCGCTGCCGCCGTTGGTATTACCAGAGACGTTGGCACTGCCGGAAGCAGATTGTTGCATGTTATTGCTTGTCAAGTACAGGTGATTGTTATTCGAAACATCGACATGAGCTTTGTTAATTGATTTGACGGTGTTTGTTGAGTACGGCCCTGTCGTATTCAGGCTGCCCGAGCTCGCACCAGCAATATTTGTCAGCCCAGCCACAAGTCCTAATGATGTCGCAGCTACTGCAGTAGCTCGAATTATCCTGCTTTTTATCATACTGTAACCCCTTTCTTTTAATGCTACTTACTACTTGTTAATATTGCTCGGGCTGCTCACCCGACCACGGCCAGCGTTCCAATGATTCGTTGGCTAAGGTTGGTCGACCAGAACTGGAATCTGCTTTCGCTACGTCAGTTGCCCTCCTGACTAGCCGTGCTTTGGCTAAATACTTGTACATCGAGAGATGAAGAATTATCGCCTGACGAGTCGTGCGACACCGAGATCGAAGTTGTGCCGTTATTACTAGTCATAGTGGTATGCGTCTCACCAGTCGCCGGAACAGGGACATCGGTACCATTCACCGTTACAGTAGTATGTAGGCCAGATGTAGTAGTTACGTCAGGCGACGAGACGCTGCGGTTTGTTTGGTTGGGATCTTGCCCAGTTACAGTTTGTAATGGGACTACCTGGCTACTGGTGCCGCGCTCGTCAGTCGTCGGCATAGGAAATTGGCCAGCATTTTGAGCAAGAACCGGCCTCACACCACTGATGTATAACGAGCCTGCTGTGATGGTTACTGCCAGCGCAGCGTAGCTAAACTTCCTGCGGCGAAACAGCTCGGCCGCTTCTATGGCTATAGTATGTGCATACCGTATGGCCTTTGCTTTTACTGACTGAGTGTAAACTTTCACGCCACACACCCCCTTTCTTCGGCAACTGCTACTAGCATGGACCGATAGAACGACAGCGTCTGTGAAAATAGCTACAAATATGATCTGCGTGATCAGAAAAGTCACTAATTGTTAATAGTAGTTGCTGGTAGTACTTGCAGCTGTCAACGGACGGTCGTCAAATATGCGTTAGCTATAGCAAGACGTACAAGCATTTTTTTCAGCAGACCTTAATGATATGATAGAGATAATAATTGCTCGTATGAGCAAATGATACGAAGCTGTACGTAGCATAAAGCCAAGGAGAAACGTGGAAGAAAAACAGATTCACGCTCGTCAAATTGAGCGAACGCATAGTGAGATTATGGTAGTTGTCGGTGCATTGATGCTCGTGATGCTCCTGGCTGCACTTGACCAGACGATTGTCTCGACGGCGCTACCGAGAATTGCCAGCGACCTGAATGGGCTCAACAAGCTGTCATGGGTTGTCACTGCCTACTTAATAACAAGCGCTGTCACGACACCACTCTACGGCAAGATCAGCGATCAGCTAGGACGTAAGAAGATATTTTTGGCATCGATCGCACTCTTCCTGATTGGTTCGGCACTCTGTGGCTTGAGCCAAAACATGGATCAACTCATCTTCTTCCGCGGCTTGCAAGGGATTGGCGCGGGCGGTGTCATGCCGCTCGTGCTGGCAGTTGTGGGTGATATTATCCCGCCCCGAGAACGCGGACGCTACCAAGGCTATTTTGGCGGGGTATGGGCGCTCGCAAGCGTAGCCGGTCCATTACTTGGCGGCCTCTTTACTGACCACCTTTCCTGGCGCTGGATATTTTACGTTAACCTGCCGCTCGGGCTCCTCGCGATGGCTGCAGTTGCAACAAGGCTTCACTTGCCGACACGCAACATTCAGCACCGCATCGACTTTCCAGGTGCCCTGCTTCTCGGCCTGTCAGTTATTAGCCTACTACTGGTCACCGTTTTAGGTGGTACGACATACCCTTGGGTGTCAGAGCAGATTTTTGGTCTTGCTGCTGCAGGTGTCGTGTTAGGTGGTGCTTTCATTGCCTGGGAAAGGCGTGCCAAGGAGCCTGTGATTCCACTCAGATTATTTAAAAGTGATATATTCCGTATTGCCTCGCTTCTGTCACTACTTTCCGGTGCAGTTATGTTCGGCGCGATGGTCTTCATTCCTGAGTACCAACAGATCGTACGTGGTAATACTGCTACTCAGTCTGGACTGTTGATGCTGCCGCTCGTCGGCGGTATGCTGGTCGCAATGATTACAGCCGGACGACTGATGTCTAAAACAGGCAAGTACCGGTTCTACCCAATTATCGGTACCGCAGTAACGACATTTGGACTATGGCTATTTAGCCAAGTATCGCTCGACACGTCACAGCTGGAACTATCCGTTTGGATGGTCGTCCTAGGCCTAGGTATCGGTGCATACATGCAAGTGATGACGCTTGCTGTTCAGAACTCTATCAATCCGAAGGACATGGGCACGGCAACATCAGTCGTAACATTCTTCAGGAGTATGGGGTCATCGTTCGGCACTGCTATATTTGGCGCAATTCTAACTGCTAGGCTAACCTATTATCTTGGTCAATATCTACCGGCTGCGGCAAAGAGTCATATAAACAACAATAGCCTACAGCAGGGTACCGATGTACTGAGCCATTTGCCTCCTGCAATTCTTCATGACGTATTAAGCTCATTTGTCTCTGCGTTTCATGACGTATTTCTATGGGCAGTGCCATTTGCGGTACTGACCTTCCTCGTGTCTCTAATGCTTCGTGAAGCACCGTTGCATTCTGGTGCACGAGACACTGCAGAAGCTGAAACCTTTGTAGTACACGAAGTATAAATATGCCCCGACGTATATAGCGGGGCACATAGTGACGAACTTGAAACTGTCTTAGACTCGCGGCCAAACAACACGCGCGAGAACTTGGTTACGATCGATAAAACCGAATTGCCGGCTGTCTGTACTATCTAGAGGGTTATCCCCGAGTACATATAGCTTGTCGCCATCAATACGATCAATGCGTTTTATCTTCTCTAGACCGTCGTGGAAGAGAATTACCACATCACCAATTTTGAGCCGGCTCGGATGCCAGCCGAAGACTATTTTCCCAGGCGTTAAGTAAGGCAGCATACTGCCGCCAACAATCCGCCGGATGATAAACATTTTACCCATCCGACCCCTCTTTACGCTTGCTTTTTTGTCGCCCAGAACATCTCACCAATCTCGTCGACCATGTCAAGTAACTTTTGGCCTGCTTCGGGCTCGAGATGGTGCTTGCACTCGCTGGCTTGTTTGATTGCCATCCAAAACTTTGTGTGAAGGTCCGGAAATTTCTCCAAGTGTTCCGGTTTAAAATAGTCTGCCCACAAAACAAGCAGGTGACGTTTCACGAGCTCAGCGCGCTCTTCTTTGATAATAATTGCCCGTGTCTTATTATGGTCGTCGAGTCCGGCGTACTTGTCCATGATAGCCTTAACACTTTGCGCCTCAATCTTAGCCTGGGCTGGATCGTACACACCGCACGGTAAATCACAGTGCGCATAGACCGATTTAATAAAAAAGAGCTTCATAGATAACCCTCCAGTTAGTCGCCTTTCTATTATATGCCAGACCACGGCGTGATTTGGTGGGCAGTTTGTTGTGATTTGCACTCTGGTCAGCCATCGGGCTACGACGGCTGCTTTTGGCTCTTATCGTTTGCTGTGAGCTTGTCGCCATGTGGCAATCTCACCATGGTGGCCATTGAGTAATACATCCGGCACTTTCATACCTCTAAAATCCTCAGGCCGTGTGTACTGTGGGTACTCGACCGTCTCATCGTCATCTTGAAACGACTCAATGTCGGCGCTTGTCTCACCGCCAAGCACCCCGGGAAGTAGGCGGACAACCGAATCTATAATAATCATGGCAGGTAGTTCGCCGCCGGTTAACACGTACTTGCCAATGCAGTATCGTTTATCTACCCACGTCGTGATACGTTCATCATAACCTTCGTAGCGTGGACAGATGATGATTAAGTCTCTGTTATCGGCTGCTAACTTCTTAGCTTCAGATTGCTTGTATATGTCGCCGCGGGGCGTTGGAAGCAGCACCAACGCATCAGGGCTTTTTGACTTTGCAAGCTCAATAGCTGCCACGAGTGGCTCTGGCTTTAGCAGCATCCCGTCTCCCCCGCCGTATGGAGTATCGTCCACCTGCTTGCGCGGCCCTAGACCAAAATCACGGAGGTTAATAAACTGGTATGAAACTATGCCCCGATCTTGCGCTTTCCAGAGCATACTAGCATGCAGATACGGTTGCACAACTTCCGGAAATAAGGTGATTATTTGAATCTTCATCTCTGTTATTGTACCACTCAACCAAAAAGAACCCTTCTCGGGGTTCTTTTTGTCACATAAAGCTCCCAATCTGATTTCTCAAATTGGCTCGCATGAGCTATTGCTATGTTTGTTTTATCAACGTTCGTCGTTTTTGACCGACTGGCAGTTAGTATAAGGGCTTTACTGCTCTAATGCAAGTGCTTATACGTCAAGGTCGTCGAACTCTTCGAGCTCTTTGCGCGTCCGGGCCAAACGGTCACTTTCTTGCGGTGCTACGGGTGCTTCGTCTCCGTCGCCATCATCTGTGCCGCTAGAAACTGTCGGGGCACTACTTGCAGTCTGGCGTGAGTCTGGTACGCCGCCGTTACCGTGTGGGCCTTCACCGTTATCGACAATTTTTAGGTTATATCGTGCATCGTTCTTGGTGCCCAGTGCCCGCAGCAGTGTGCGTAAGCTTTGAGCAGTCGCACCGCGCTTGCCAATCACCCTTCCGAGATCTTCAGGATCCACAGTCAGCTCCAAGAGTACGCCCTTCTCGTCAATACGGCGCTCTACCTGTACGGCGTCTGGATTGCTGACCAATGACTTGACTACAAACTCTACAAATTGTTGGTCAATGCTACTATTCATGCGTCCGGTCTCCTCACCTTTAGACAAAAGTGCATACAAACATTATACCAAACCGGCATAACTGGTTTGTTTAAAAATCGCTATATTTATTCTGCGTCAGCTGAGCTTTCAGGCTCAACAGCCACTTCAGTCGTCTCTGGCACAGCTGGCGTCTCAGAGGCAGGTGCGGCTGATTCCTCTACAGGGCGGTTACGACGAAGCTTCTCAGGGTTTCGAAGTTTACCTTGCTTGCCGTCACTCAATACCACCCACTTTGGCAGCTTCATGCCTTCGGCTTGTAGCAAACGCGCTGCACGTGGCGATGGCTGTGCGCCGTGCTCAAGGTAAAAAGCGGCCTTTTCTTTGTCAACACGCAACGTCTTGGCATGAGGATTGTAGCTACCAAGCAGCTCCACTACTTTGCCGCTAGTCGGCGTTTGTCGGGCATCTTGAACTACAACACGGAACATGGCATTTCCACTGCGACCAGTCCGTTGCATGCGAATAGTGAGCATATTAGATATTTTCTCCGTTAGTTTAACTAAAACAGTTGATACATATTTTACAGGAGTACAACAGATATGTCAAAACCAGGCTATCCACGCCCCAGACTTATGACCGCACCATCAGCCATCACCATGTGCTACGCAAGAGCCGGATCAACCCAGGAAGCGCTTGCCTCAAACTACCATGACCTAGATTTCATAGCTAGGCATTGACATGGTATTGCTCAACCCTGAGAGCTAACGTTGGCGTAGTGTTTCAGAGCTGCTTCGGCTGCCTGCTGTTGGCCGGCTTGTTTACTCGGGCCCGTTCCCTGCCCGCGCAGCTCGTTGCCGATAAACACCCCAACTGTGAACGTTTTCTCGTGATCTGGGCCTTCTTCGGCTAGAACTTTATAGACTGGCGTCATGCCTTCCTGGTTTTGCGAAATTTCCTGCAAATGTGATTTCGGGTCCATCCACGAGCCACTTTCAAGTATTATGTGGAACGTGGGGATCAGGCTTTCGTGAATAAAATGCTTAGCCGCATCGTAGCCTTGATCAAGATACGTCGCGCCAACCACAGCTTCATAACTGTTAGCTAAAATCTGCATGCGGGCCCGGTCTGTGCCATGCCGTTCGCCACGGCTTAAACGCAGTAAGGGCTCAAAACCATAACGGCTCGCGGCTGCACTGATACTTTCGGTACGAACCAAACTACTACGCCAGTTAGTCAAGATGCCTTCAGGTTCAGAATAGTTACCATACAAAAATTCTGTCACGACGAGTTCTAACACTGCGTCACCAAGAAATTCCAGTCGCTCATTGTGCTCTTTGCCGGTTTTCTTATGCTCGTTCAGATACGATCGGTGCGTAAATGCGGTCATCAAGAGTTCAAGATCGTGAAAGTCGACACCGAGTTTTTCAGTTGCGAAGTCCTTGTACGGTTTAGAATAATCTTGCATCGCGGACCTTCTTCATGCCCACCAGAATTAATTTACCTATATCTTCGTACGCGATCTTATCAATCGCTTCGTTGGCTGGTAACCAGCGGATGTCATTTAACCAGTCTTCCGGGTTCAGCTCGTTTGTTTTACCGAGCCCCTGCACCATATAGATATGCATCGTCATGAGTACCAGCGTGTGATTACGGCGATACCGGAAATTTACTTTGCCAAGCCAATCATAGACTTTCATCTCCTGGAGGCCGGTTTCTTCGACAATTTCGCGCCGCGCAGTATCACGTGGGTCTTCATTTGGCTCAACATGCCCCTTCGGGATTGTCCAGCGGTTCTTAGCATCTTGCATCAGCAGGATTTCGAGCTCTTGTGTTTTGGGATTGCGGCGGAAAACAATCCCGCCGGAAGTGGTCTCACGGACCACTTCATCAATCGCTGGATGGCGACGACTCACTATATTGCGGATCGGCTGGAAGCGCGAACGTGGTCGGTGATGCTGGTTGTTATCACTCATGTTGCTGCTTTCTTGGGCTTGGCATCAGATGCGGCTGCGGAAGGTTCGATGTGCTGGCGGTAGAATGTACCGAGGACGCCGTTGACGAATTTTGACGAATTATCCCCACCAAATGCTTTCGCCAATTCGACGGCTTCGTTAATAACGACTTTCGGCGGTACATCCTGGCCATG
Source organism: Candidatus Saccharimonadales bacterium (assembly GCA_025450135.1). Lineage (GTDB taxonomy): Bacteria > Patescibacteriota > Saccharimonadia > Saccharimonadales > UBA4665 > JANWHZ01. The sequence goes on along the minus strand of JANWHZ010000004.1, from coordinate 8,368 downwards.
CTCGAGCTCCCACAAACCAATATGTAGGACGGTGCGGTCCATGCGCGCAATCTGGTTAACCGGCCATTCAGGTGCGAGCGGTTGCAATGTTTCGTCAAGTTTTTCAGTGTTTTTCGCTACCCCGAGCACGAGGCGCTTGATAAACGCTTGATCTTCAACATATGCCTTGTAGCGCTGAATATTACGAGCTAATATGTCGCCGACATCTGCAGTAGCATCTCCAGCGTCATGCCGAAACTCCTGCTCGTACAACGTTTGCAGAGCTATGATGCGACCTAAATGTCGATTTGATGCCATAATTTGTTAAATCTTCGTTAACCTGTTGACCCCCCATACTACTTGAGTATAGATTGATCAGCGGGCTGGCTTATGCGGCTTTTTTACTTGACTCTCGGCGAGTCGTGTAGGCCTTGACTGGTGATTTGGCATTAACCTTACGCGCAAGCTCTACCAACAGATGGCTGCGGCGGAGGCCAGTCTTGCGGGGGCTGGTTCGTTTCTTGGGCTTACCCATGATTAAAGCTACTCCTTGGACCTGGAATTAGGCTTAATATTACTTGCAGTATAGCGAAAAATCAGATGAAACTCAACCTAAACTAGACGACCAGGCTGACGAGCCGACCCGGAACATAGACTGTTTTCTTTATTTCTTTACCTTCAATGTACGGCTTAACGCGGTCATGTGCTTGAGCCGCCTCGATGATCGTCTCAGCGCCAGCATTGGCGGCTACACTCAGTTCAGCGCGAACTTTCCCGTTCACCTGGACTACTATGGTCATTTGATCGACCGTCAAGACAGCCTCATCATACTTTGGCCATTCGCTGACATGCACTGAGTCTGTGTGCCCCAGCTGATGCCATAGTTCTTCCGTGATGTGCGGAGCAAACGGCGCCAACAGTTGCAGCAGACTTTCCACTACGAACTGCCACGCATCCTTGCTGGCAAACGGGTCGTCAATTTTCAGCTTGTACAGCTCGTTTACATACTCCATCAGCGCAGCTATAGCTGTATTGAAGCCAAGCGTCCGCATGTCGTCACTAACCGCTTTAATCGCCCGATGCCCGGCGCGGCGCAACTCAGCTTCTTTCGAGCCTGTCTCTGCTTGTTTAGCTGCGATAAAGTCCTGTGTCAACGCCCACACGCGTTGCAAAAAGCGGAAGCTTCCGCCCATCCCTTCAACACTCCAGTTCGCCGACTGGTTCCACGGACCGATAAATAGCTCCATGATGCGGATCGAGTCCGCGCCATACCCCTGCTCAATCAGCAGATCAGGTTCGATGGTGTTACCCTTGCTCTTACTCATTTTTTGGCCATCTGGTGCCAGGATCATGCCCTGGTTACGCAATGTCATAAACGGCTCGTCGAATACAATCAGGCCGTCGTCGTGCATGACTTTAACCCACATGCGCGCATACAGCAGGTGCATAACTGCATGTTCTGCGCCACCGATGTAATCATCTACTGGCAGCCAGTATTTGACTTTACCCTGGCTGAAAGCTGCTTGGGCATTGTGTGGGTCAGCAAATCGCAAGAAATACCAGCTTGAGCAAGCAAAACCGTCCATGGTGTCCGTCTCACGCTGTGCAGGCCCGCTGCATTTCGGGCACAAAGTATTCACAAATTCCGGCACCCGCGCCAGTGGGCTACGCCCATCGCCGCTTGGCTCGAAACTTTGCATTGGGGGCAACACTACTGGCAACTGATCGTCGGGCACAGGTACGACACCGCATGACTCACAGTGAACAATCGGGATCGGCGCGCCCCAGTAGCGCTGCCGCGAGATTAACCAGTCGCGCAAGTGATAGGTATGCGTTCGTACACCCATCCCACGTTCTTCCATAAGATCCATCATCTTTTGGGTAGCCTCATGAATCGCCAGCCCGTTCAGCGAGTCGGAGTTAATCATTTTTCCACTCTCTTCCTGTACTTGCTCGGCTCGCGTAATCGGTGACTTATCCCCGTCCGAGCCAACAACTACCCGTTCGATTGGCAGGTCAAACTGTTTGGCAAATTCAAAATCACGCATATCGTGGCCTGGCACACCGACGACAGCACCAGTGCCGAAGTCCATCAGCACAAAGTCCGACACCCATACCGGCAGCTGCTTATTGTTCAGAGGGTTGGTAACATACAAACCGGTGAATGCGCCCGATTTAAGTCGTCCTTCTTCCTTACGCTCGACATCACTCTTAGCCAGAGCTTTCTGCACATACTGCTCAACCGCCTGCCAGTGTGACGGTCCCTCCTTGGGCACTATTGTTTGGCGCATGACGCTTTGAATAAACGGGTGCTCCGGCGCCAGCACGATAAATGTTGCACCGTAGTTCGTGTCAGGCCGTGTAGTAAACACCGCGATTTCTTCACTTGTCTTGGCATTCGCTACTTTGTACGTAATGTTAATACCTTCTTTACGGCCGATCCAGTTACGCTGCATACTCTTCAGCGCATCGCTCCAATTGACCTTATCTAGGTCCGCGGCTAATCGATCGGCGTAATCGGTGATCTTGAAGAACCATTGCTTCAGCGCTTTCTTCTCAACTTCCGAACCGCAGCGCCAACAACGCCCATTCTCCACCTGTTCATTGGCTAATACCGTCTTATCTACAGGGCACCACCACTGTAAGCTCTCCTTCTGATAGGCAAGACCCTTCCTAAACAAGAGCAGGAAGAACCACTGCGTCCAGTGGTAGTACTCCGGATCCGAACTAGCAAACTCGCGTGACCAGTCGTAACCGAAGCCCATCTGGATCAGCTGCTGTTTGAAGCGAGTGGTGTTTTGTTTGATTGCTTCCTGCGGACTGATGCCCGTTTTTATCGCGTAGTTTTCAGCTGGTAAACCAAAGGCATCCCAGCCCATGGGATGGAGCACGTTATAGCCGTTCATTCGAGCATGACGTGTCAACGCATCGCCAATAGTGTAGTTACGCACGTGGCCGACATGCATCGCCGCACCACTCGGATACGGGAAGTATTCCAAAATATACCGCTTGGGTTTTTTAGAGTCATCGGATGCTCTGTAGATGCCGCTTTCTGCCCATTGCTGCTGCCATTTTGGCTCGATTTCCTTCGGGTTGTATCGTTTCATATATCATTATCCTATCAATGTCCTTAGCTTCGCCAAAGAGAAAACTTCTTCGTAAGTCCATTAAGCTGCTCAATCGTGGCGAAAGTAACAATGCCGTAATATTCCAGCTCAGCTTCTGGTGTACGATTCGTACGTTCTTGCTGCTCAAAATAGGTGCCTTCCGTCATGGTACTTGTGAAATCGACGAAAGGTAAGCCCGCTTCTGTCAGCGCTTCTCGCAGTGTACGAATCTTATTAGAGTTGTCAGCTTGCAACACAATGAAGGGGTTGTCTGATATGTGCGGGTGGTCGTTACCGTCTGCATCATGATAATTGTTAAACCGCAGTGATGCTTGGTCAGAATATGAAACGGCGAATCCCGCCGTCATATGTCCAAGCGCATTCATCAGGTTCCCAACCGGTACTTTCTTATTTAGGACGGCGACAAATTTATGCGTGATAGGGACGTAAGCCATCTAGTTTATCCCCACTACAGCATATGAAACCTTCGTTACACCTTGCTTTGACTTTAGCTTCGTAACAGTGACGTGGCCAATGTCATGGACATCGCGAACGTGGGTTCCCCCGCACGGGATACCAAAGTACTCGCCATACATCACCACACGAGCTGGTTTGTTCTTCGGAATGTTGTCTGGTACATGCCTGCACACGGTATGCATATCCTCGATAGGCATAAAACGAATGACATTGCTGCTACCGGCTCGAATAATCTGATTGGCAGTAGCCTCAATCTTGCCGCGCCAGTCGTCTGCTGCGCTCGGCTCGACTTCAGTAGCGTATTCGACAAAGGACATATACGGGTAGTGGCCGCCCTTGCCGGGCACCCAATCGAGCCCGAGCTGGTCAATTGCCATATCGATTACGTGGCCGGCAGAATGCAGGCGGGTATTTATGGATCTGCGGTCAGCGTTAACAGTACACAGTGTCACGTCACCAACAAGTAGCTCGCCTACCTCATGACTACCTACATGATGTACCGCCCCATACTCATCAAGACGGACTTCGCTAACGGTAAGCACAACTGTTTTATCAGTCTTGGCAATTGTGCCTTCATCCCAATCTTGGCCACCCCCACGTGGATAAAAGCATGTCCGGTCAAGTTGTACATCCACACGACCGTCATCGGTCTTACCTACCATGACCACGGTGGCTGTACATGTCAACACGTCGAAATCTTCCATATACACTAGTTGCGTTGCCATAGGTAATACCTCGTTTAGAGTTACAGGAAGTTCGTTGGTACGAGATATATACGCCCTAGCGGGCGAGAAAGAGTTTGCTTGCGTAGCGCAGGCTTGTCATGACTCAGTTATACCAGCAAGCTGATGTTTTTACTAGCGATTATTGCTGGAAGATGAGCGGGGTGTTTGCTGAATTTGGTGACGCTAGCCCACCCAATCCGAGTTCATTCAGTATTTGGGTAACCGACTTGGCTCCGGCTGGCGCTGTGACTGAGATGGTCTGCTTGCTGGGCGTGGCATTAAGGCTGAACGAAATTGTAGTCTTACCAGTGGCATCCTGCGTAGCACCGTCAACAGTCATAGATACTTTATTGGTCTTGGTATTAACCGTTGTACCAACAGTAAACTGCTGCGGGTTGCCACTTGCGTCCTTGGTGCTAGCCGAAAGAGTAAAGGGGTATTCATCGCCACCAGTATAGCCTTGGCCCACCGTGAACGTTCCACCATTGTCTGCTGGATTGGTATCGGTAAATGTAACTTTGCTCACAAGCCGCGTACCGGTGTCTACCCAGAGATCGAAAGTGTAGTCTCCCTTGGAGCTCTTGATATCACTTTCCAATTGCGAGAACTGCATAGCATCACTGAGGCTCTTACCGCCGTTCGCCTTCTTAGACCAGTCATTGAGTTGGCTGGCATCAAGCGCGTTTGCAACAGATTGTATATACGTATTTAGGTGGTCTTTGTTGTACCCGACTTTGTAGTGGTTCAAGGTTCGGCCGCTCTCATGTGTTTGCCCCAGATACTTCTCGTTCGCTGGTACTGCGGTCGAAGCATTAGTCGAGAAGAGATATTGTCGGTTTACGGTTTGGACTTTGGTTTCTGCATCTTGGATCTGCGCATACGAGGGCACTGTCGCCGGGTTCACGCCTCCGGGAGTCACATCCTTAAGTTGACTGGTATACGAGTCAATTAACGTATGATCGACGAGTATCCATTGGCCATCTAGATTGTCGAGCGAATTCAAGCCATTACTATCTAAGTAATTTTTGATGCCGCTCAGTTGAAAATACATATCCGGATTGGTATTGCCTGCAGCGTGGATACTGCGAAAATTGGCTGTTGCCTTGTTACTCATAACGTCGAGGTTTATGCCTGCGGTTGCGTTGCCATTCGTATCTGTGGAACCATTTAGGTTAAAGTCGAAGCTAGCACTCGGACTGGCGACTTTCATCGTACCGTCAAAGTCTGCGCTCTTATAGTCGGCATTCTGTTGCGACTTCGAGTATGATACCAACGCATCAAATGCCTTGCCCGTGTTCTCAATACCGGCGCTATAGACGTTTTCAGGTGTATTCGGCAAATAGAAACCAAATACAAAACCACCACCAATGAGTAGAGCTGCGACAACTGCTATACCCGCTACCATCATTGGCTTCTTCATCATTCGTGGGCGAGAACCCGTCACAACCGAGTGCGTCGAGACTACGGGCTGCGCAAATCCAGACGCCTGAAACGGCATGGAGCTGACCATAGGACCGGTGGGCATACCAGGTGCTGGGCTGGGCGTCGGACTAGGGGCTGGCACCTCTGGAGCAGGCGGCATAAAAGGAGTTGGCGGCGTGGGAGGGACCGGGGCGCTAGATGGTGTTTGTGAATCTTCAGGCATATTTTAATCTCGCTTACGTTTAAGCGAATTATAAGCAATCTTGCTGCAACGCACAAATATTACACAATTTCCCGTCGAATGCTGTTAGCTATGCCAGTTGCTACGCTGTATGCGAATAAGTGGTGACGAGCAGCAAGAGCAGCGATAGAGTTTGGCTGTTTCGGGTCGTTACTAAAAATCGTCACCTGATCACCAATGGTTAGATCTCCACTGAGCTCGACCATGACATGGTTCATGCTGATACGCCCTACTATTGGCAGCTTTTGGCCATTTGACGTCAATATGCCTATATTACTAAGCTCACGTGGTAGGCCTTCATAGTAGCCGAACGGCAGTACGCCGATACGCGTAGCTTGTTTAGCGATGTAAGTACGGTTGTAGCCGACTACTCCACCCGGCTTGAGGTCAATGACCTTTATGATCGTACTCGCAGCACTTAATACGGGCTGCAGTCCAGCAAGTTCATCATAGTGAGTGTCCGCTGCGCTTAATGGATTAATGCCGCACAGCCCAATACCAAGCCGGAGCGCATTGGCGTATTTGCTCTGTGCTTTAGTGCTTCCTGCTGTCTGAGCAATGTGTATGCTATCCGGTGAGAAACCAGCGGCTTGAATCTTTTCAAGTGATCGGTCAAATATCTCCACTTGTCGGTTCGTGAATGAGTCGTCAGCCGGATTGTCAGCATCAGCAAGATGCGACATAACCCCTTCGAGCCTTAAATTCGAAAAACGCTTGAGCGTCGCAAGATATGCACCCAACTCGTCTTCTCCCAACCCGAGCCTGTTCATACCTGTATTGAGTTCCAGATGAATATGTACCGGTCGGGCTAGGCTGCCAAACGCCTCGAGGCCCGCCCTGTCTTGCACCACAAACGAACAGCGTGTCGTGTCAACCAACGCCGCATTCTCCGGCAGAATATACCCAAGCACCAATAGTCGATGTCTGGTAATATGCCGTATCTTCGCCGCTTCAAAATAGCCGTCGACTGCCAGGAATGCACAGTCAACACTATCTAATATTTCTGCTAGCTCTTTAAGACCATGCCCATACGCATTTGACTTGAGTACCGGAATAATGTCGAAGCCTGGGTGCTGGCGACGTAGAAACGCTACGTTATGCCGCACCGCACGCTGGTGTAAATATACGGTGTTAAGCGTTTTATATCGCTGCTCGCGGGCTTTCTTTTGCTGCCGAAGATACCTATACACAAGCCTGCGGAGCATTCGAACTTACCCCCTAGAATTGCTGGAGATAGTTTGTAGTAAACGAGGTAGTGAGCGCATTCCGTGCCGCATGGCGCTCCTCGGCAAAGGCGACGAGTTTTTGCACGAGTTCGACATTACTTATGCCTGCTTTCTGCCAGTTATGCGCATACAGTCCACCGGGAAGCGGATTAATCTCATTGAAATAGACGTCGCTAGTCTTTTCGTTAATTAAGATGTCTACCCGTGCAATCCCTGAGCAGCCCGCTGCTTTAAAGCCAGCGATCGCCACATGCTCCGCTTCTTTGTAGAGCGGTTCTGGGAAAGCGGCTGGGATCCGGCTATACCCTTGCGCTCCCTGCGTACCCTTACCGCCGCCCTTGCCCTTTTTACCACCACGTAAGTACTTAGTATCGAAGTCAAAGAAGTCCTCTGCTTTAAACATCGGCTCCTCTAACATCGCCGGGATGATGTTGTCGCCGTAACCAATAATGGGCAACGTGGCCTCGCGCAGGTTTGGTACTGCCATCTCTACCAGCACATTAGAGTCATAATGTAACGCTACTTCTATGGCATTTCGTAACTCATTGCGAGTCGAGACTTTGGTCACACCGATACTTGAGCCAAGGTGTGGTGGTTTCACAAAAGCAGGGTACCCTAACTTCTGTTCTATCCTATCGAGCAGTTTTTCACCCTCCCGTTCATACGCTTCATGGCTAAACACAACGTCGGGCACCGTTTTGAGTCCTGCACTTTGTGCAACTAGCTTGGCCAATATCTTATCCATGCCAATCACACTTGACTGCATGTCGCAGCCGGCATATGGCACATTTGCCATATCGAGCAGTCCCATCAGCGCCCCATCCTCACCATACGTGCCGTGCATAGCTGGGAAGACAATGTCAACTTTCCGCGCTGTCTTACGGCCAGCAATTCCACTCGCCTTCACGAGTGTCATACCTCCATCAAATTGCACACTGGCGGGCTGAGCTTTATGCATGAAGTCCTGGATTTTAGTAGAACGGTACAACTCGATATCCTTCAGCCGTTCATCCCAATACCAGACGCCACTTTTGGCGATATAGACAGGCTCCACTTTGTACTTCTTAGTGAGTTCGAGCGGCTTGATAATACTAGCAATGGCGGTCACTATCGATATGTCATGTTCGGCAGACCGCCCGCCAAAAATAACTGCAACTGTTTCCATGCAATTAGTGTATACAATTACCGGGC
>JANWHZ010000003.1 GCA_025450135.1 Candidatus Saccharimonadales bacterium | reverse complement strand
TATGGCAATAAATATGAATGATGCACAAAAAGTATTAGGCGACGTTAACTATCCATGCACACGGGATCAACTGATTCAACATGCGGAGCAGGCAGGCGCAAACCAAGACATGATTAACGGCTTACGAAACTTGCCTGATAAAAAGTTTGAAGACCCGGCAGAAGTTACCAACGAACTTGGCACCATATAGTTAGATCATGCGTGGTTAGGCCGCGAGTACGAAGTCAAGCAGCGGGTAGGGATTAGCTATCCCGAAAGTCACAAAATCTGCTACGTCAACTAAGGCAATAGTCGCTGGGTTGTGAAATACGAGCCCGGCGACTGTCTTGGGCTCTTGCCGTAAAGCGAGCATCTTCCTATCATTGCCGCTATCCCCAAGTACCAAAACTTTTTGGGCATGTTTGTACTCATTTGTTTGTTTGATCGCCTTGTCTTTTTCAATACCAGGGGGCGCAATTTCAAAGTTAGCATTGCCTAAGTGTACGACCTGCCACCCTCTACAGTTTGCATCAACAAAGGTACGCAAGTCAGACTCGATAGCTGCCAGTAAGGCAGTATTCTTCAGTTTTAATTGATCACGCTTCGCGCCCGTCAATAGTTCATACTGTTTCGGTACTTCGCCGGAAAACACGTCAATACTTAGTACGCTACGATGCTTACCAGTTCCTGCCCAGCCAAAGCTGACGTGCTCGCTCGCGTACGTTGCTTCCATGGTTCGCCAGTGGCGTACCATGAGTGGGCGCAGCGTCGTAGCCGTCTCGGTCAGCTCAGGTGTGCTAAGCAAATGTGTCTGTACCAACATGCCATCAGCGGCTACATATAATTCAAACGCTCCCTTTTCATAGATAGCACGTACGCCGAGCTCGGGCGGCAGCGCCGTTATAAGAGGCGCTATTTCTTCGTACGGCTTACCGCTCACGAGTGTGACGGGTATACCTGCATTGTGCAATTTGCGGAAGTATTCAACAATAAGCGGAGGTAGTGAGCTGGACCCCTCGCTGGTCAATGTTCCATCTATGTCGCTGAAGATAGCGTCGACCTTGCTGAGTATGTCGGCCGGCGTGGAGCTAATATTGTTCCAGTAGAGCAACACATTGCTATTTGATTCGTGCAGCAGTTTGAGCGCGGTTTGACGAAACGAGCGGGGCGAACAAGCAATAACAGTACGTTGCGCGGGGGCCATACGCCCAGCGTATCACGGCTAGTTGTAATAGGATATATCAATGTCTGACCAAGCATGCTATGATGCGTCAGCATATGATGCAACGCATCCTTATGGTGTCCAACCGTTTGCCGGTAACGGTCGACACGTCTCATGCTCCTTATACTCTCAATCGAAGCCTAGGCGGTCTTGCGACGAGCTTGGGTGCAGTAGGGCAAGTATATAACACCGTGTGGATCGGCTGGGCAGGCAATCAAAAGCAACTTACCGAGCAGCAGTTTATAGACCTTGGGTTACCCAGCAACTTAGTCCCAGTCAATATCCCGAAATATCCTTTTCATCACTATTATGATCGTGTCGCGAATGCCGTGATGTGGCCAACATTACACAGCATGAAGCCACCAATTCAGACCCGTGCAAGCGATTGGAATGCAGTGCGGCACGTGGCTAGCCTATTCGCAGATACAATCATTAGTCGGCTAGAGCGAGACGATATTATATGGATCCATGATTTCCATCAAATACTACTAACAATGGCACTTCGGGCACGAGGCGTAACAAACAAAGTCGGCTTTTTTCTGCATACTCCGTTTCCGTCTCCAGCAGTATTTGCCACGATTACAAATCATAAGCAACTCCTCACCAGCCTGACCCTGGCTGATCTAGTTGGGTTTCAAACCAAACGAGATGAGACTAACTTTATTGCTGCACTGAAAGAAGCCAACCTTAAGCCAAGCGTACACATGCAGACAGGCGTCTTTCCAATAGGCATCGACTTCGATCTGTATGCTAATGCCCACAAACAACTCAGCGTACAAACCCACTATGAAATGCTTCGTAACAAATTTAAAGAACAATACATCGTGCTATCAATATCAAGACTCGACTATACAAAGGGCATCCTGAAGCAATTAGAAAGCTTTACAAAAGCAGTCTTGGAGCACAACCTGCACCACATTACATATCGGCTTATTGTAGCGCCATCGCGTGAAAGCCGGATTGAATATCGGCGGTTGGAGCGCAAGATTGGGCGGCTCGTTCACACATATAATCGGCGGTTGGAGCGCAAGGCAACCCAGGCCTATATTTCATTCGAGTATCGTAATCACAGTTTGGACGAAGTTTCATCATGGTATCGGCTCGCAGATATGTTGCTTATCACACCAAGCGTTGATGGTATGAATCTCGTCGTCAAGGAATACATCGCCGCCCATCCGAAGCCGGGCACAGTAGTATTAAGTTACACAGCAGGCGCTGCTGTACAACTGGAGCAGGCCATACAGGTCGATCCGCACGATACGTCCAGTATTGCAGATGGCATCTGGAGGGCATACTCCATAAGCACCTTAGAACGAAAAGACCGTTGGCAGCATATGCGTAAGAACGTCCATGCTGAAGACATTTTTGCATGGGCCACATCATTTGTAGCTGCGCTACAGGATGCCGAAAGTCGTCATCGGTAGCGTTCAGCAAATACGGTATACTGTAGCAGATGAAATTATCAGATTATGTGTATGAATTGCCGGACGAGCTAATCGCCGACAACCCTCCAGTAGTACGCGGCACGTCGCGGCTACTTGTTCTTCATCGCGACAGTCAGGCGTATGAGGATGCACTGTATGCTGGCATTGCCCAATACCTCGAACCGGGAGACTTACTTGTTTTAAATGACACAAGAGTAATCAAAGCACGGCTGATCGCGCATAAGTCAAATGGGGCAGAACGCGAATTAATTATCTTGGAGAAACATGGGAGGCACGACGACTGGCACACCCACAAAGTCATGTACCGCCGAAGCCTACGAGCAGGTGATACGCTACATGTCGCAGATACAGCAATAACAGTTCAAGAAATATTGGGTGACGGTTTGGCCATTGTTAGAGCTCAGCGTGACATGTTGGAGCTAGCCGATCAATACGGCCAAGTGCCATTACCACCATACATGCACCGCGCCGCAACAGCCCTGGATACTGAGCGCTACCAAACCGTCTGGGCCAAAGACAAAGGTTCCGTTGCTGCCCCAACTGCAAGTTTGAATATGACCACTGAGATACTCCAGACATTACGAGACAAAGGCGTGCATATTGCTTACCTTACGCTACACGTCGGACTCGGCACGTTTATGCCGATTAGAACCGATAACATTGAGGATCATCATATGCATCAAGAGTACTTTGAAATTCCGAGCATAACCGTTAAGGCTATCCAGCAGACGAAAGCCGCAGGCAAACGCGTCATAGCTCTTGGGACAACAGTAACACGCACACTTGAATACGCGCATGATACATTACTGCAGCCGCCGCACGATATTTCTGGAGAGGCCGACATCTTTATCTACCCAGGGTTCCAATTCAAGACTATTGACGGTTTGCTAACGAATTTCCACGCCCCGAAAAGTACAGTACTGATGCTGACTGCAGCATTCGCCGGCTGGGAAAACTTACGGCATACGTATGCTCATGCCGTCACAGCTAAATATCGTTTCCTTAGTTACGGCGACTCAATGTTAATCATATGAGCTCAGTACAATTTACTATTACCCACAAACTTGATGGTACCCTTGCACGGGCAGGAAAAATTGCGACACCACACGGCAGTATTCAGACACCAGCATTTATTGTCGGCGGTACGAAAGCCACTGTAAAAGCACTCACCCCACAACAGGTCGACGAGCTCGGCGGGCAAGCTGTTCTCGCCAACACGTACCACTTAATGCTACAACCAGGCGCCGCAGTGGTTCACGAGGGCGGGGGCCTTGGCGCCTACATGCATTGGAGCAAGCCAACATTTACAGACAGCGGGGGATTCCAGGTTTTCTCGTTGGGCATGGCCTACAAAAAAGGCATCGACGCAACAAGCCACAGTGAAAAGGGAAGCGGCGATCTTGCCACACACAGTACCCATCAATTAGCGAAGGTGACTGACGACGGCGTAACGTTCCGATCACACCTCGACGGCACAAAGCTTACCATGACACCGGAGAGCTCGATGGAACTCCAGCACGCAATCGGAGCCGATATACATATGGCTTTTGATGAAGCTACCAGTCCATTGGCTGGACGCCAATATTTACGTCAATCACTCGATCGTACCCACCTATGGGCCGAGCGTAGCCTGAAACAACACAACAAATTAAATGAGCAACACCGGGAACATGACGAACCAGAACAAGCACTGTTTGGGATCGTACAAGGTGGCCGTGAGGAGGATTATAGACGTGAAAGCGCCCAGCTACTCGGCCACATGGACTTTGACGGCTATGGCGTCGGCGGCGTATATGAACCAGGTGAAATTTCTCATGTCGTGCGTTGGGTGAATGAAACGTTGCCAGAGCATAAACCGCGCCATCTGCTCGGCATGGGCGCGCAGCCAGCCGATCTATTTTTAGGGGTTGAATTCGGCATCGATACGTTTGACTGCGTGGCGCCTACACGCCAAGCGCGGAACGGCGCGCTCTACACCTATAGTGGGCGAATAAATATCAAAAACGCTAGATTTGTACATGACTTTACTCCGATTGATACCAATTGCGATTGTTATACCTGCCAGCATTTTACGCGCTCATATGTCCATCACCTGTTCAAAGCTGACGAAATTCTCGGCGCCGTGCTGGCTAGCATCCATAACGAGCGCTTTATTGTCAGCACCATAGACCATATACGCGAATCGCTCATGGACGGCAGCTTCTATGCATACAAACAAACTTTTCTAAACCAGTATTACGGTGCCGCACACGCAAAGACGTATCTATCTTAAAAATACGTTAGCATAATCAAGTTTTCAGCCACTTGATGGCATCGGTGCGGTTATCGAAGTACCTCACACTTTTGCCACGACCTGTGGCTTGTAG
>JANWHZ010000002.1 GCA_025450135.1 Candidatus Saccharimonadales bacterium | reverse complement strand
GCTGGCTTTGGCTGGATAGCGAACTGCTTTAGAAGGTCGGCTTCCATTTTATCGAGCTGCGCGTCGTCTGCTGTGTGATCATCTTTGACATTTATAACGGCCTCTTTAAGCCCGGTGACATTAATCTCGTTATTGCCCGCCCCTAGCAGAATAGTCTCAAGCATCAATTGTTGCTGGGTAAGTGAAAGAAGCTGTTCGGGCGGCTGCTTAAGCGCTGCGTAGATCTGCCTGCCAATGAGTAGGTCAATACTGGCGCTTTTCGATAGGCTTGAACCAAAGTGAGAGAACTCTTCAGCTTGGTGATACTTAGCGAGTGTTTTAAACAGCGTACCTGACAGGCGCTTTTGGCGTTTGGTCTGTGCTTGCCCACCGACGCGTGAGACAGATAAACCGGCATTGACTGCAGGGCGAATGCCTTGACGGAAGACGCCTAGGTCGAAAATAATCTGCCCGTCGGTAATTGACATAATGCTCGTGGATAGATACGCAGTAATATCGTCATTCGGTGTAACTACCAACGGCAGGGAAGTAAGTGTTTTATTGGTGGTCTTAAGCTTGCCAGCACGCTCAAGCAAGCTGGAATGGGCATAGAACATATCACCAGGGTATGAGTCACGTCCTGGATCGACTTCCTGTAGAAGCGATAATTGGCGGTAAGATTCGGCGTGGCTGCTTAGGTCGTCGTAGATAATAATGACGTCTTCGCCCCCATACCAAAGATACTCAGCCATAGCACAGCCAGCGTAAGGCGCGATGTAGGACAAGGTGAGTGAGTCAAAGATATCAGCGAGCACTACAATGGTGTGTTCCATTGCGCCAGAAGCTCTCAGCCCCGCGAGCAGCATTTCCACGTCGACTTTACGTTTGCCAACCAGCACGTAAACTACGATGCGCCCTGTGTCTGCTTGGTTGGCAGTAAGCTGGCTCACAAAAGTACTCTTTCCTGACTTGCTGTCGCCCAAGATTGCAATACGCTGTCCAAGTACTACAGGGAAGAACATGTCGACAGCCGTGACACCGCTTGCCAATTGCTGGTTGAGCATACTGCGAGCCATTATTCCTGGAGCAGGGTTAAACACGCCTGACATTTTTTGAGCGTTTAAAGGCCCTTTATTGTCAACTGGTTCGCCCATTGGCGTGACAACACGACCTATGAGCTCATGGCCCACAGGCACGCTTAGCAGTTCGTTCTCTACCACTGCTAGCGTGCCAGGTTCCATTCTCTCAGAATCGATATTGAACAAAATGACACGATCCCCATTAGCCTCACGAACCATGCCCCGTTGCCCATCATCAAACAGAACCTGGGCACCAAGCCGAACGCCCTCCAGCCCCTTGACCTCAATGATGAAGCTATTAGAAGCTACTACTTCACCAGTCAGATGGTCTGCCTCAACCAGTTGCTGAAATTTGTGATTATCAAACATGGCGCAATGTCTCCGGAAATTTAGCACGGTTTGCTAGGATCTGGCGGCGAATCGACCAGTCAAAGATGTGGCTGCCATAGCGAACAACCATGCCGCCAAGAATCGTCGCGTTAAAACTGAAGCTTACAAGAATATCATGGCTAAGATTGTCGCGGCACCAACTTACAAAAGTTCTCTTAAGGCCGTTCGATGGAGCAGCTGCAAAGGTGAAATGTATCCGTGGTGCTACAACATCAATTGCCTCCAGGTCACTGATAAGCTTATCGACGCTGGCCTGAGTCAAGTTATGTCGATCATGTAAGCCGCCAAGCATGCTTGTAGCAAGTGCAGACAATGAGGGTGGTGCGATGGGTTGGTTCTCTCCACCCGAAACACGCTGCTTAATGCTGTAGCTGGCTAACCATTTGGAATACAACTTCAGGTTGCTGATGAGCTCTTTAAGATCCTCGGATGACCAAATACTATTTGGTAGGGTGAGACTCATCTGCTACCTCCTGTATAAAATCTGCCTTGTGCTCCTCAAGCATGCTATGTAGATACGCTTCCTGGGCTCCAAGGTCGATGTTATGCTGCAGCGTTTCGAGCAAGAATGAACTTACCGCATCAGCAATTTTCGTATCGATCTGCTGTATTAGACGTTGTTTTTCTGCACCTATCTCCTGCTGCAATTGACTCTCAAGCTCTGCTTTGTGCGCCTCAACTTCTGTCCTGACAGTGCCTATATCTGCTTGCGCCTGCTTGCGTAGCTGACCCAGGTCAACTCGGTAACGTTCTAGCTCATTACCGACGATTTCGGCCCCAAGCTGTTTCAGCAGCTGGTCTAACTGTGCTGCTGTTGACCCTAAGCTAGCCTGCAGTTCTGTTGCCGACTGGTTGAGGGCGTCCTGGAACTTACTCTCTGATTCTTTCGCGAGTCGCTCGCGCATTACTGGGGATATATAGTCTCGAGAAGATATAATTGTCGACGTAGGGTTCTCTAGGTGTTTGCGAGGACGGAAATGGGCTACGGCATGTTGCCAAGCAATAGCCGCTAGCACGCCCACAAAAAACACGTCAACCAAGAGGAATATTTGTAAGATGAATGCTAAACTCACGTCAGAACCTCGTCAAGATAAAACTTATAGCGATGATTGCCACGGCCAAGATAACGACTACTAATGCTGAGAGCTGGATCAGGTTGCGATATATAGCGGCCTGTGACATTGGGTTACGCCCAACTGAAATAATGCTGCCGTGTATCATTGTGTAAATTAGGGTTACTACGATGATCAACGTGATTAGGAAAATTGCCATACTGACCAGAATGGGCAAGGGGTTTACTGTCTTACCGGCAAGCGCGTTTGCAATGTTTTGTATAGCCAGTGGTATCACGCTTTTGTCAGGTTGCTTAAAGTAGTAAGATACGTCAATTAGTACTGCTACTTGACCGATGAGTATGGTATGTTTCTGACCTTGTTTGTCGGTATATGTTTGCTGTGTGTGGTTGCCGCTGCTTGCTAGGTCACCTTGCGCAATGCCTACCACTTTTGCGTTGTCAGTCGCTTTCATGCCGACACCAGCAATAGGAGAAGCTGTAATCTCGTCGCCAAGCGATATTGAACCATTGATGTCGGACACTAATACGGGCACCAGACCACTAGTTGCTATTTGCACCTGGTTCGATTGGTTAGTAGACAACGTAATCGGTGAGCTATCACCGTTTATGACAACACCGATAATTGCATTAACGTTACTTGTATTAGAAGCACTCACGTTTTCAGAGGAGTTCTTATCTAAGCTTACAATTGATCCCAAAGCAGTAGGACTATCCGCAAGGAACTCTTGAGATATTGGTGCTAGCGCAGCTGCAGTAGTTGGAACTAAGCTTACACTGAGCAAGACGGCGGCTAACGTAGCTGCAGTCCAGCACCGCACGCGAAATACGGATAAGCACCGGTGCGAAGTCGGTTTCAAGCCATTACCCCCATACGCGATTGCTGCTACCCATGTTACCTTAAGCGTCATTATAACAAGTGTTAGACGTATGCAACAGAGGTTTAAAGATCGGGAGGCGCCTGGGTTGGCAGCTAGCACTGTGGGATAATGAGTGTGTATGAAGAAGTTGAAGCTGGACCACCAACTTGCAGAATTGGTTGTAGCTGGCCGGAAAACGTCAACATGGCGGCTCTTTGATGACAAAGACCTTTCGGTTGATGACAAGGTACTTCTGATAGATAAAGTTGACCCGAAGCAACCTAATACGTGGGCAGTTATCGGCACTGCTACGATCGATAGCGTAACCGAACGTCGGTTATCCGACATCACTGACCAAGATCTATCCGAAGGAGAAGCATTTAGCTCCCGTCAAGATATGCTTGCTACCTACCGACGTTACTACGGACCGAACGTGACCTGGCAAACACCTGTCAAGATTATTCATTTTAACTTTTCGCTTGGGGTACCTGACGACTCATCCCCCGAGGTATTGGCAAGATCAGATAAGGTCACGATCTATGCTGACGGTGGTTCGCGCGGTAACCCAGGACCATCAGCTTGCGGATTTGTGATCTATGGTGAAAACCATGAGGTGTTGGTGAACCGTGGTATATATTTAGGGATTACTACTAACAACCAAGCTGAGTATACGGCCCTAAAGCAAGCCTTGGAGGAAGCGAAGAACCTAGGTGCACATAGTGTGCATGTCTACATGGACAGTATGTTGGTTATCAACCAAATGCGTGGCATTTTTAAGGTTAAGAACAGAGATCTATGGCCAATTCATGATGCAGTTAAAAAGCTCTGTACTGATTTCCAACGCGTTGACTTTACACAGGTACCTCGTGAGTCAAACCGCCTGGCAGATGCTGCTGTAAACGCTGCTCTCGATCAACATCTGCAGCAGGTACGTCAAAGCGGCAGGCTATGAGACAACTGTAAGCAAAAGTGGTATAATGTGTTCATAGCCAGATTATCGGCTAGTCGCCCGCCGCAAAGCGGGAGGAAAGTCCGGGCAGCATAGGGAGTGACAGTTGCTAACGGCAACCGGGGACAACCCTAGGGAAAGTGCCACAGAAACGAAACCGCCTCGGAGTTATTCGGGGTAAGGGTGAAACGAGTAGCTCAGCTTTGCTGAGGTAGGATTGGCGAAAGCCTACTCCTACGGTAAGAGCCTACAGTTGGTGCTGGTGACAGCATCAAGTGGTAAACCCTGTCTGCTGCAAGGCGACCATCCGTGTGACGTAATAGTCACGATTTCCCGTCAGGATGGCCATACAGAAATCCGCTTGATCCGCCGAGCAATTGGTGGACTAGATAGATGACTGGCGCGAGGTGCTAACATCTCGACAGAACCCGGCTTATAGATAATCTGGTTACTAAAAAAACTCCCCATTTACTGAGGAGTTTTTTAGTACCTAAAGGAGTGTTTATTACTATTTCTGGGCTGCTTTTACAATTGCTTCAAATGCCTTGGGCTCATTAGTGGCTAGCTCACTTAAAACCTTCCGGTCCAATGTTATATTGGCTGCTTTAAGTGATGCAATCAGCTTGCTATAGGTTGTATTGTGCATCCGGGCTGCCGCATTAATGCGCGCATTCCATAGCTCACGGAAAGTACGCTTGCGGTTGCGCCGGTCGCGGTAAGCAAATTGCAATGATTTGGTGATGGCTTGCCGACCGCGCTTAACGCTAACGCGATTCGAGTGGGTCATACCTTTAGTGGCTGACCGGATAGTTAAGTGTCTCTTATGGCTGGCGACGCCTCGTTTTACGCGCATGTCTAAGCTCCTAGCTGCTTCTTAATAGTTGCGCGTACGGCTGAGTTAGTAACGGTTCTGAGACCGCTCAGTGCGCGCTTACGACCGCCACTTTTTTTCTGCAGAAAGTGGCTCATATTTGGGTGGCCGACGCGGACCTTACCATTCTTGGTGATCCGAACGCGGTCTTTCGTACCACTGTGGGTCTTTAACTTAGGCATGTTTGTCCTCCTTTAGAACGTTATATGCTAGTGACTATTTATCTATAATAGTTGTATCTGGTTGGTGGCTCGCATGCGTGTGGCTGCTGCGAATGATGAGATTGAGTTGCTTACCCGCAAATTGTGGCTGCTGGTCGACTATCACTTTGTCACCAAAGTCGGCAACAATTTTCTCAGCCAGTTTAAAACCTAAATCGCGGTGTGCTAACTCTCGCCCCCGGTACACAACAGTTAATTTAACCTTGTGTCCAGCCTCAAGAAAATCGGTAACCTTACCTAGCTTTACCTGAAGATCATGCTCACCAATCTTGAGCCCAAAACGCATCTGCTTTACTTCAAGTGTTTTCGCATTTTTCTTATTGCGTTGCATTTGCTTAGTGCGTTGGTAACTAAACTTACCCCAGTCAACAACCTTGGCGACAGGCGGCTTAGCCTCCGGAGAAATCTCTACCAGATCTAGACCCCGATCCTCAGCAATTTGTAGGGCTTCGCGCCGCGACAAAATGCCAAGTTGTTTTCCGTCTTCGTCGATGACCCTGAGCTCAGAAGCCTGAATAGCGGCATTCAGGCGGGTTGGTTTGCTGATAAATAGTCTCCTTTATGCCTTGTTAGTAACTGTGTGCCTTCAGTTTAACAGATATTACAACAGGGGTCAACTCGTGAAATGAGCATTGGCTATGGCTGTACATTCTCATGGCGATATCATTACACGGTCTCAACCTACCTAGTCCATCCCACAATTTACATCTGGTCTCAGGCCACTTATTAGCCTATGTAGTGAGGTAGGTTCTAGAAGGTCATGATGATTCTTTGCCCTTGGCAGTAGGCCAGGAACAATAGCCTTAAAACGAAGAACAACGGTCTGCGAGTAGCCGTTGTTCTTCTTTGTGATCTGTTTTTGTTTTTGAGCACTTTTTTTATTCAAGTGCTATTACCATCTTAATAAAAGCATAATTGGCATGTCAACAGGATTTTGAAGAAACCAGCCAAGCTGTGCATAACTTGTTAGCTTGTGGAGCAGGTAGAGCCAAGCACTCCACCGGCAAAGCGTAAACATGATTGACAGAATTCATTCTGTATAGTATGTTAGGAATGTAAGTCACAAAAACAAACACACAATTTAGATCCCCAGGCTTACAGCAATAACGCTCTTAATTAGCCGCACGAGGCTATAAGAGCGGTCAGTCAAAGCCTCTGGGCGATAAGCGCTATACATTATTAATATATTGAGCGGATTTATCGCCCGGGCACCATAACACTAACCAATATGCCCAGTCGCTCTTGTTTGCCACATTGTGTACGGCAGTTACAGACGAGGGCATTTTTTATATGAATAAGAACAATACTTCTTCAAAAAAAACGCTGCGGGCGGTGTCAGGTTGGCAAGTAATATTTGCGACTATGTTCGCGGGTCTCTTCTTCGGAATTACGAGTCCGTCACCAGCAAACTCGTGGATCGTTATTGCTGGGGGTGTAACACTGGGTGCCTTACTGTATGTTTGGTACGCCATGTTGGTGAGGTTGTTGGCTGTATTTTGGGCGTTTCCGATCCATCAACAGCGATTACTCGCGGGCGTGTTGACGGTTACTACTATGTTCATCGTTCTCCTGCAGTCAATTGGCGAGATGAGCTGGCGCGATGTGCTTGTAGTGATACCATTGGTAATTATCTTTTATATATAT
>JANWHZ010000001.1 GCA_025450135.1 Candidatus Saccharimonadales bacterium | reverse complement strand
TTCTGTTGCATTTACTCGTCGTCTTCTTTACCTCTGGATTCAAGAAACCTCGCCGCTTATCGTGGATGCTCGGCGTGCTGATGTTATTCATCGTGATCGCCGAAACTGAGTTTGGCTATGTACTGCGTGGGGATTATTCATCTCAGTGGCGAAGTTTGCAGGGAGCTGACTTCTACAATGGTGCGGGCTTGGGAAACTTGCTCAATCCACTCAACCAGAGCCAGATATTCGGTATTCATGTTGTGGTGGTGCCGCTCGTGCTTATTGGCCTACTCTTCTTCCATTACCTACTGGTGCGTGTGCTCGGTATCGCGAAACCGTATCGAAAAGAAATACAGGTCAAGACAGTGCCCGCGAACCACGGCGTACTATTCATACGCGGTGGCCTAGCGGTTGCAACAGTCTTACTGCTGGCGTTTTTGTTTCCATCGCCGTACATCAAACCGACCACGATTCAGACAATTGCTCAAGATGACCCGTTACTCTTCGGTAAGACAGTAACGTCAGAATTTGACCTGTCGTCAAACACCGCTACCTATATGGACAACATAGACCCCTACACATTCAATACGCGGCAAGTGTACATTGACATACCGTATCAAGAATATTACCAAGTGCAGCAGGGAACCCAAGCAAATGCGCTGGCGGCGTTCAATGCTGAATCAAGCAGGGTGCAGCAGCAACAGCTGAAAGAAGCAGAGGACTACTTTACCAAGGACGACACCCAGGCGCAGAAGCCATCAAGCCCAGTTATGACGGTCGTAGCTGACCTTACGACAATGGCGCAGGTTGGCCTATATGAACCGTCGCTGAGTAACGCTGCGTTTGCTGCTCATATTCAGCCAGCTACTGCCACCGACAGGTTTCTTTCCGACACTGGAGTATTGTCTGACGAAGCGACAATACTAGGCATAACAACTGATCAGTATGGCATGGTACGAGAAGAAAAAGGCAAAACCCCTGGTGCCTGGTGGCTGCTCCCCATCGGGCTGCTCAACCACACGGTGCTCGCAAGCGATAATAATGGCGACCGCGACGGAGCACTCATTTTCGGATCACTGCTCCTAACCATGCTGGCGTTTCCGTTCATTCCCTACGTCAATCAGCTGCCAGACAAGATGAAAGTATACAAACTAATCTGGCGTTAGTAACGTCCATCGCAAGCGTACCCAATCAAGTGCAGGTGTATTCTATGGTGTAACGTCGACCGCAACGCATACACGTAGTTATCGCCGAGGTTTAAGCCTTACAGTAGGCTATCTCCGCTTTTCCCAAGTGGGCCTCGTGGCTCTTCAATATGGAGCCAGCTGAACGTAGACAGTCGTAGCTGGCCGTTAATCGATGCGTCTAGCTGTAAGCTTCACCATGCCAGCAGCTAGTACGCCCAAAGGTTATCACCATAATTACGATGGCAAACAGCTACTTGTTCGTATGCTTGCTACAAGGTTATTTCGGGCTGGTGACTGGCCACTATACTGATGTACTGCTCGAACCAAATGCTGACTTAAGCGCAGTACGTGCAGCAGACATGCTTGAATCAAACGTCTGATCAGCAGTTTTGAACGATGCGTCGCGGGTTGCGGCAAGCTGTTTGACTGTGGTGCTGAGCTGCCCATCAGATTGGCGTTCGCTTTGGAATGTCGTCCGGGCGGACTTAAGGCTGGCTACTAATGTGGTACGAATCGACGGACCATTGGCGGGGTTGCTGTTGCAAGCTGCTTCAGCGGTGCTCAGCGCGGTGCTGGCTGTGCCCTGGAAAGTTGTCATCTGTGACCCTATGGTATCGCGGCGAGCTGTTAAAGCGCTTTGCAGGCCAGAGCGGAACGTCTGACGGGCAGCGTCATAGGCGCTGCGACGCGTGGATACTGCTGCATTGACAGCACTAATGTAGGTATCGACCGCTGCTTTTTCAGTGTCAGTTGTCGCCTTTGCTTTCAGCTGCGTAAACTCAGTATCGCGCTTCGTATCCGCAGCCTGCCGGTCGGTAGCGACTTCTTGGTCAACTTTTTGCTCGTCGGCAGCAATTTTCTGGTCTTGCGTCGACCAAGCTGTATGCACTTTGTCTATTAAGGTACTTATTTGGTTGGTCACCGTTGCTGCTCTGTTTGGCAGGTTAGTGCAGAATGCGCTGCTTGAGGATGAGAGCGCATAGCTGGTCGTAGGTACAACAGTAATTGCGGCAAGCGCTAGGCTTGAACCGATGAGCGTGGACGAACGTACAATATTAGAAAGTCGATTCATCGTATGCTCCTCCGACGTTACTGGCGGCACTATTCGCGCTCAAGGCGTCTTGTTGAGTCTGTGCGTCACCAGCGGTAGCGCTTTGTTGCTCGCTTTGCGCGTCATTTTGTGTCAGCTGATCGATACTCGCGGTTGTACCAGGCTGAGACGATGTAGTGTTGGTAGTGGTAGTAGAAGCCGTAGTACTGGTATCGGCCGGCCGATGGTTAATAACATATATACTGCCGGCTACAATGACTGCGAGCACGAGTACTGCTACGGCAGCCTCGACAAGAGCCATACCGGCGCTGTTATCCTTAATGCGCTGCATAGGTTCCTTTCCTATAATGCTTATAACACCCCTCTAGTATTGCACGGCCATGTGCTGAAACAAAGCTGAGAACTAGCGGCTGATTATGCTTCAATGCGCTTGAAGCATACAACGCCGAATGTTGCTAACACGACGACAGTTATGCCAAGGACAAGCAAATCAAGCCCGAGTCCGAAATGTGACTGGTTAACAAGCAATGTACGCAGCGCGTCAACCGTATACGACACCGGGTTGACGGAAGCGATGAACTTCAGAACCGGTGGCGCGTACTCAATCGGAAACAAGGCGCTTGACAAGAAATAGAGCGGAAAAATGAGGAATTGGTTAATCGCCTGAAATCCTTGAAAGTCGCTGACAATGGCTGCCAGGCCAGCGCCGAAACAGGCAAGGGCGAAGGAGAACAGTATCACGACAAGTAATGCTAACGGTACGTTCGCCCAATTGGTCGGTCGGAAGCCTAGTGCGAACGAAATAACAAAGACGAGGGCTGCCTGGAATACCGTTGTGGTGGCACCACCGAGTGCGCTGCCTGACAAAATACGCAAGCGCGACACGGGCGCCACCAATGTCTCCTTCAAGAAGCCGAACTGCTTGTCCCATATGACGTTGATCCCCCAGAAGATTGCGCCAAACAATGTCGTTTGCACGATAATCCCTGGCACCAGAAACTCGATGTAGTTACCACCGCCCGCACGCTGGTAGATGGAACCAATGCCGTAACCAAGCGCCAACAAAAAGAGTAGCGGTTGCCCGATTGCTCCGATAATGCGCGACTTCGACCGCGTGTAACGACGGATCTGGCGAAGCCAGAGAATATACATTTCCTGCATTACCGCATCCTCCTCGTCCGTGCACGCATGCGGAATGCCTCGCGGGCGCTAACTTCTTCATCGCGCAGCGTCTTGCCAGTCAGACTGAGGTAGGCCGCTTCTAAGTTTTTGGTTTTTGTCTGCTTTAGTAACTCGGCCGTCGTACCGCTGGCGATAATCGTGCCATGGTCAATAATGGCGATCCGATCCGCTACCATCTCGGCTTCTTCAAGATAGTGCGTAGTTAAAAAAATGGTCATATTTTCCGATTTATTAAGCTTTTTAACATAGTCCCACAGCAAATTGCGCGTTTGGGTGTCGAGGCCAATGGTCGGTTCGTCAAGAAACAGGACCTGCGGATGGTGCAGGAGACCGCGGGCAATCTCCAGCCGCCGTTTCATGCCGCCCGAGAATGTTTTAACCTGGCTGTCCCGCCGCGATTCGAGCTCAACGAGTGTCAAAAGTTCAGTGATCCGCTGCTTCATGTCCTTGCGTGGTAGGTGGTAGAGCACGGCGTGCAGTTCCATGTTTTCGTAGGCCGTTAGCTCGTCGTCAAGACTCGGGTCCTGAAACACGATGCCGAACGATGAACGCGCGGCATCTTGCTCGGTCAGTACATTATGACCGGCAATATCTATCTCGCCGCTGGTTGGCCGGAGCAGGGTGGTGAGCATCTTGATGGTGGTGCTTTTGCCGGCCCCGTTAGGTCCCAGGAAGGCGAAGATTCCACCTTGTTGGACGGTAAAACTGATGTTATTAACGGCGGTAAAGTTCTTGAATTTTTTGGTAAGTTGAGACGCACGAATAACAGCAGACATAGCTTCCATTGTAACGCATCAGGAAGCATATACCGCTGCAGCTGAAACTTACAGTCTGTCAGTGTATATTAGGGCCTATGGAGAGTAAGTGAGGGTGAGAGGAGTACTCCGAAATCAGTGGTGGGCGGTGTTTGCTGGCGCCACGGTCGTAACGTGCTGGACGGTGCTACGCTTTTTCATCCAGCCGACTATTATCGATACGGTCGGGCAACAAGTGCTTACTTACCAGTGGCTCCACGGTTTTCACGCTGGCGCCATAATCGGCCCCACCAATTACATCATTAAGATGCTGCTGGTCTACATTCCAGCCGATCTACTGCCGGGTAGCCCGTATGTCAAATTAATCATGATGACGATTCTAGTGAATGTCGCTGCGTACATCGTCATTTTCTTGACTGCCGCCTGGATAATGAAACGGTTTGGTCTACCTTCCAGCCGACCAGTCTGGCTGGTAATGCTTTGGATTGCTGTTGTGGCGGGCTCGGTGTTCTGGATAGGGTTTGTAAACTCGCGCAATATTGAAGTTGCCGGCGGCATGCTCTTATTGGCTACAGCGCTGCGCTTCACGCTACGGCCGGTGAGCCTAACAGTGTGGTTGTGGTCGCTTATGTTGAGTAGTGTACTGTTCTTTGCCGACCCGTTGCAGGTCTACATGATCGCGGTACCCGCCACCGTGTATATGGCGGTGGAATGCTGGCGTGACCGGCCCAAGGCACGCTGGTCAGCGCCACTGGCGGCTTGGTTAGCGGTCGTGGGGTTGGGATATGTTTTCTCCCGAGCATTAGTGTGGCTCGTGGAGCAGACGTGGAAGGTACATTTTTCTCCGGCCGCTACGCACCTGCAGATTAATGCGCTGCCAAGTCAGTTGCTCCAGGCGAGCCGGCAACTCCTTGAGCTGTATAGTGGCAGTGCCGACCTTGGTCATATATTTCTGTACAGTAACCCAGTACTGTTTGTGGTATTCGCGGTGACTTGCGTGTGGATAATGCTCGCCAAGCCCGTCAGTAGGCGGCTGTTCCTATGGGCCGGGATTATTGTCGCTGTGAACGTAGCAGTATATGTGTTAAGCGGTTCTACCGGCCAGGATACGAATTCGCGGTATCTTATTATGACGCTGCCCGCAGTGGTGGTAGTGTTCGCCGCCGTACTTGGGTATAGCCGGGATACGCTCAAGGTAAGCCTGGGTAGCGGCATGGCGGTCGTATGCCTGGTCGGCTGTTGTTTGCTCGTTTACGGGTTAATTCACAACTACGATCGAGGATTATCGATCAATCGACACTATGCTGTCGTTGATAGTTTTATGGTGACTTCTCGGTATCCGTATGCTTATACAAGCATGAATACCGGCTTGCCGGTTACCTACCTGTATGACAGTAACGTCAGGCTGTTGCCGCTCGGATGTCAGCCTAGTAGTAGGGTGTCACTATCTACCTTGTTTTTTGACCGAGCATATATTACCAGAGTGCTTCATACGTCAGCGCGTGAAGTCCCTGTCATCTTAGATCAAGGTGGCGCCATTACCAACGTACCGTCGGTGTGTACACAAGCGAGCATCATTAGCCAGCTAGGTGCGCCGAAGCAGACGGTAGCACTGTCCGATACCAGCCGTGTCCTGATATATGACACCACGACGCTCAGGCAGCGTATCCCGCTCCCGTAGGATGGTATAGTTAAGGCAATGTTTTTCTTCTATATCGGTGTGCTGGCCGGTCTTGTCGGTACCGTTATGGCGGTGCCATATATTTTGGATACGCTTCATCGAAAAACACGGCCGCAACGGGCGTCGTGGCTTATTTGGACGGTGCTAGGTTATATTGCAATTTCTAGCCAATTAGCGAAAGGGGCCAGCGACTCTCTGTGGATGACCGTGGGACAAACCGCCGGGACGACGGCTATCTTTTTATTGTCCCTCTGGTTGGGTACTGGTGGCTTTAGTCGCCGCGACGCCGTATCCCTCATACTGGCGGCTATAGGTGTAGTGGTGTGGTACGTGACTCGTGAAGCGGCCTACGCATTGTTCATTACCATAGCGGTCGATGCGATCGGTGCCGTGCTCACCGCAATAAAGGCCTACGAAATGCCAGGCAGTGAAACCCTTGTTATGTGGGTGTTGTCAGTAGGTACTGGCGTATTGGGTACGATTGCGGTAGGCCGGTTTGACCCGATATTGATGGCCTACCCCTTATATGTGGTTGCTGCCAATGCCTGCGTTATAACCGCTATCATGCTCGGTGAGCGTCGTGCACGGCGGGCCTGATCTGCTGTGATACAGTTAAGGTACCATCTAACATATGCGTAGAACGATCAGAAAACAACTGTTTGTGCTCTTGCTCAGTATCTTTGTAAGCACTATCGGTGTGGGGATCATGAACCCGCTCGTACCGCAGCTATTTTCGGGCGGCCAGGCACTTTTCCCGCATGCGGGTTATGGCACCTATGGGCTACTCGTGGCCGTCTTTCCGTTTTGTGCGTTCTGCTCGTCATTTGTACTGGCAGGCGCGTCAGACCGCTACGGCCGTAAGCGCTTGCTCCTGCTCTCGCTCGCGGGTACGGTCGTTGGGTATCTGTTACTCATTGCGGCCCTCGCTACGAGAAACTTGTTACTGGTCTTTGTGGCCCGGGCGGTTGATGGAATCACCGGCGGCAACGTCGGCATCGTACAGGCGGCAATTGCTGACATTACCCCACGGGATGACCGAAGCTCAAAACTTGGCATGGTCGGTGGCGCATTTGGCCTCGGGCTGATTATTGGTCCGGTACTAGGTGGCACGCTGGCTTCGTCATTCTCACTTGCCATGCCGTTTGTATTCGCCGCGGGTGTAGCTGCTATTAATGCATTGCTTGTTTTCGGCTATTTGCCCGAACTTCCACTACATGCGGCAGAAAGTCTGCCGCTATTGAAAGATATGCCGAGCCACATCGTACGCTACTTTTCGGCGCCCAAGCTCCGCAATATACTCACGGCTAACTTTTTATACAACTGTGCGATGACCTGCTTCAACGCCTTTCTGCCGGTGCTCTTAGTGGAGCGCTTCGGCTTCGGTGCGGAACAAGTCGGCCTCTTTTATGGCTATGTCGGTATCATCTACGCGATCAATCAGTTTATCATTGTGCCTCGTATTGATCGGCGATTTTCGCCAAAACTGATCCTCACGATTGGCGTCACTGCGCTATCGTGCATTATGCTGCTCTATGCTACGGTATTCGCGGTACCCGCCTTATTCCCTATAGCCATACTATTCACCTTAGCCAACGGGACCAACCAGGCGAATCTGGTCGGCTTGTTAAGCACAACAGCTGACCCGAATGAGCAGGGACGAGTACTTGGCCTCAACAGTAGCCTTATATCGCTCGCGCAAACTGTATTACCGCCGCTTGCCGGACTGATGGCCGCCAACTTGGCAGCTGGCTTGCCGCTCTTTGTTGCCGCATTCTTTATGGCCTCCGCGGCACTAGTGCTGGTTGCTTACGTGTTTGTGCCGAGAGCGGCGCGTGCGCATGCCTAATGCATCAACCACGTAGTGCATGCTGCAGAAGGTTGGCCGATCGCCACAGTAGGACAACTGCGATCATGAGCCCTATAATTCCATCGACCCGCTGCACGTGGAGAAACCGCGTGGCCACACCCGAAGCAAATACGCCGAGGCCGCTAAACCCGCTAAAGATAAGACCAATATACGGCGCCTGAATAGTTCTCTCTCGTCGGTGTGTAGATAAAGCCGCAGCTGCGAGCCAATTGACAACAATGCTAGCCAATCCGACAATGATCACTATTGCTGTCTGGATGGGCTGAGGGTGCAGTATGCGATTAAGCGCTGCGGCGCCGACAAAGACCGCCAGCACCATGAGTATGGCGGCATTGATTGAGCCCGCCAGCCGATAAGCACGAGCCCGCTTGGTCTGTTTTAGAGAACTATTTGTGACGACCCGCTCGCACACGAAGGCGACAGCAAGAATGATGCTGTCGGTAAGGTTCTGGACGCTATCAGCGAGGACTGCCGTGCTGCCGCTTAACACGCCGCATACGACCTCAACAATTGTTAGCGCCGTGTTAATCACGAAATCAAAGACGAGCACGCCAGCGTTGCGCGGTCTAGCCATACGTAAGCGAAGTATAGCATAAGCGTCTTTAAGATTTGACGTTGCTACCATCGAAGCCATCGTAGGTCAAAATTGACAAACAGACTATTTTGTGTACAATAATATCTGTTGTAATCAAACACAAAAAGATTACACAATAAAAAACAAAAAGGAGTAATGCGATGAAGACCGCAGGTCTTGCATTCGCATACGCTTATGCGAATACTTTGGATCCTCGGATCCAGAAGATCGATAAGCTGTTGAACAAGCTGTAAGGCTCGTTCAACATTGCGAGTAATACAACCTCTGACATACAGAGGTTGTATTTAGTTTGGTAATATATATACATAACGAAGTGAGGGAATTATGAAGCTACAAACCGTTGTTCTAGGAGTATTAGCAGCCGCATTCGTGGCTGTGGCAGTGTATTACTTTGTGACTCCAGCCGACGCGCTCTTGCATTTCATGCCGGGGTATCAGGCAGGAATGACTGCGGCTCATACCAAGCATGGCTTAGCAGCGCTGGTGCTTGCGGTAGGTTGTGGCTTGTTGCTGTGGTTCACCACGGGTAA